>CAIRND010000426.1 GCA_903879825.1 uncultured Geobacteraceae bacterium | reverse complement strand
GTATTTTGCAATAGTTGATGTAATTGCGGTTCTTACCGAAAGCCTCGATCCAGGTGCCTATTGGAGAAAGCTGAAAGAGAGGCTGAAAAAAGATGGAAATGAAACCGTGACAAATTGTCACGGTTTGAAAATGACCGCAGCAGGCTTAAAGACCTTCAGATGTTCCACTTCAATCAGGACGACATTAATTATTACGAACAACTGCTAAATACCGTGAGCACAGCTGCAAAATACCAGTTACTGGCCCGGCTACTGGATACCCTGAAATATCTGCAAAGCGAAGGCGCGGAGATAACGATGCTTCCCGTGGATAGCGACGGTGTCGTTGTCCTGAAAGCTTTGGAAAAGGCTATCAAGAAGGAAACCACCCTGATCTCGGTTATGTTTGCCAACAACGAAATCGGCTCCATTCAGCCGATCAAGGAGATTGGTGCTTTTGCCAAGTCGAAAGGGATCATCTTCCATACCGACGCTGGGGCATGAGAAGATCAACGTCTATGACATGAATATCGACCTGCTCTCCTTCAGTGCCCACAAATTCTATGGGCCGAAAGGGGTTGGGGGGCTCTTTGTCCGCTCCTATTCTCCGTTGATTAAGTTAAGCCCTATTTCCTTCGGGGGCGGCCATGAAAAGGGAATGAGGTCGGGCACACTAAATGTGCCGGGCATTGTCGGCATGGCGGAAGCGCTCTTGTTGGCGAACAGAGAGATGAGTGCTGAGAACAGTCGGCAGAGAGAAGCGTCGAACCTGATCTGCCTGCGTCTCCAGCAAAATTTTCCTGACATCAAATTCAACGGGCACCCGCAGAGCCGACTTTGCCACAACCTGAGCTTCACCATTCCCGGCGTCGAGGCCAAAGCTTTGATCCACCAGTTGAAAAACAAACTCTCTTTCTCTGCCGGTTCCGCCTGTTCGACGGTCAAGGTTACACCATCGCATGTGCTGAAAGCAATTGGCCTGAGTGATGATGAAGCGTTTCAGACGATCCGACTGGGGTTGGGGCGATCAACAGGCGCTGCAACTGGGGTTGCTGATATATTAGTTGGCGGGATTTGCCAACTCTATAAAAAGAGGCGGATATCTATTAAATAATAAAGGCCTCTATTGTTAGCTAACAAGCCAAGGAAAGCAGGAAATGATGGTAACTAATCAGACAGAGGCCTGTCAGATATCCCGTATTGTTCTAAAAGAAAAGGCCGTTGACATCTCAGTCAGCGGCCTTTTCACATCTGTTGCCGTACGGTTCTCTACAGGATCTCAACAAGCCTGATCGCAAATGTCAGGTCACGGCCAGCCAATGGATGGTTACCGTCAAGCGTAATGGTTGTATCAGTAACTTCAGTTACCAGAACCGGCATAGGTGAACCATCTTGCAGAATTACTTCCATCTGATGACCCGGTTCAGGATTAATTTCAGCGGGGATTTCACTGCGCTCAATTACGGCAACCATCTCTTCAGCGCGCTGCCCATAGGCATCATCTGCGCAAATGGAGACCGTTACACTCTGACCTGGTTCGAGGCCGATCACGGCTGCTTCAAATTTCGGTATCAGCTGCCCTGCCCCAATGACAAACTCCATTGGTTCACTCGCGTGCCCATCGCATCCACATCCGGTATCGATGTCTTTTTTCTTGCTGCTGCAACCGCATGAATGTTCTTCAGGTTGCTCTGCGCACCCCTCCTCTGAGGAGTCAAATACGGATCCATCTTCAAGTGTGCCGGTGTAGTGTACTTTTACTTTATCGCCTGTTTTTGCCTGTGCCATGGTTACATCCTTTCAGTGTGTGTTCCCGGTGTTCAGGGATTCTGCCAGTGCAGAAATATATGTGCTAAACTGCCCGTGTTGTGTGCCAATAATCCGTAAACGCTTATGACGGGAGGTCTCTCCCGAAATTATTTCAACCGACGATTTTGCAATGTCAAAAATATCTGCGACAAACTCCCGACACAGTTTATTGGCGGCCCCGTCAACCGGCGGTGAGGTGAGTCTTATTTTAAGCTCCTCCCCCTGAATCCCGCAGATCTGATTTTTTGATGCCCGCGGCTGAATATAAACTTTCAGAATGAGATCATTGTTAATCGCAGTGAGAAATGGAAGTTCAGGCCGGTTCATCACTGCTGAGTTGACGACTGTAGCTTTCAAGTAATCCTTTAAGGCTAATCTCAAACTGGATCTTCTGTCTGCGAACCTCTTCAATTCGGCTTTTAAGCTCCCCAAGTTGCCGCTCAGCATCAGCGATAATACGTTCGCCTTTTAATTCAGCTTCCGAGACGATCAGTTCAGCTTCCTTGCGGGCATTCGCTTTCATTTCTTCAATAACACGGTGGGCGGACAGTAAGGTTTCACGGAGTTCACGCTCTTTTTCCGCCATATCAAGCATCTCGCGGCTCTGCCGGGACTGTATTTCCTTCATCTGGCTGTTGTCGCGAATCAGTTCCTCCATTTCCCCTGCAACGGTCTGCAGAAAAGAGTCAACATCATCCGGATCAAGGCCCCGAAAAGTTTTTACCTTAAATTGCTGCTGTTGAATATCGAGCGGAGAGATCTTCATTGCGTAGTAACCTCGTGGAATGTGGACCATTCCATTTCTAAAGGGGAGAATATCTGTATGCGGCTCGAGGATGGCTGTATTGTCGGTTGATCAGTGCCGATGACTTTATTGGGTCGATAATTTTAAATAACAATCAGCTTTGTACAGATTGGCATCTGCAGCCAGTGGTGAACCGGAATTATCGGCCAGATAACGGTCGAGCAGCTCAAGAGCTTTTCGGCAATCGTTTTGTTTATATGACTTAACCGC
>CAIRND010000425.1 GCA_903879825.1 uncultured Geobacteraceae bacterium | reverse complement strand
CCAACGTTCCTGGCCAGATTACTCCAGGTCATGGTAGTGGAGCCGTTCATATGACCCACATCTCCAAGAGCCGTCACGGCATGACAATCCGAACAGGCAACGCCGCCGGTCTTATAGCCGCCGGTTCCCTTGAGATGGGTATCGTGGGCGCCAGCTTTGGCATCGTTTGAGACGCCGCCGGAAATTGTGCCGGTTATTCCGGCAGTGTTTACTCCTGTACCATTATAGCCGGGGGCAGCGGTGTTGCTGTTTGCAACATACGCAGCAGGAGTCGTGCCAACAACGCCGTGGCACTTGACGCATGTCGCATCAGCGTTTGCAACACTCCATGTGCCGGAATTGCTGCCGTGACAAATGATTGTGGCGCACGCTCCGGCAACAGTACCCACTTGTTTCTGGTAAACGCTGGCTCCACCGGCTGTCTGGCCATTGTAGGTTCCTCCGACAGGCGCGGATGATGCGGAAAAATTGATTGTTACGGTGCTATTCACGTGGTTGGCATACGTACTTATTACGGTATTACTTGATGCCGTAGCATTATGGCAATTGGCGCATGTGACGCCAGCTACGGCAAGGTGTTTGGCGTGCGCCCCGGTGGCCAGTGAACCTGCATTGCCATGGCACTCACCACAGGTTGAAAACAAACTGGACCAACTGACGGCAGGATGAGCCCCCGCCGCAACCGTACCATTGTTGTGGCAATAGGTGGTTGTGCAACTTCCCATTACTCTCCCAACCGCCTGACTGGGCAGATAGCGACTATTTGATCCGGCATACGTGCCAACAATTACTGAAATTGCCCGACCGGCACTCGTTGCGTGAGCATAGGGTTTTACTTCGGTTGCGTGATTAGAATGGCAGGTTGCACAAACCGTAATCGTGCTGCCAAATGCGGTAAGATGTTTTTGATGCGCCAGGGACGATGGCAACGCATCATGACACACCGCACACGTTGTTGTGTCAGCTATTCCTGGAGAAGCCGAACCCCACACTGGTGTTTTCCTCTCAAAATGACAATTAACATTGGAACAGGTTGCGTTGGTTAGATTGGGAATTGAGGTCTGGTTAAAAAAGATCCCCTTGTCGTATTTTGCCCGCAGTGTGGCCGATGAATATCCTTTCAGGCTGTTGGCCATGTTGATGAGATTATTCTGGTGACTGAAGTTTGTCGGTGCAACCGGAGTGTGGCATATACTGCAATCGCCGGCAACCGGCACGGTCGGGAGGTGGTTCTTGTGATTGCCACTGAATGAACTCGACTGGGAGTTGTAATGAATATTACCTTTTCTCACGACATCCCGCTGCGGCATACCGTGGCAGTACGTGCAATTGTTGAGGAAGCTGACGGCCCCGGCCGGGTAGACCACGAAAAGCAGAGACACAAGTGCGGCAATTCCAGCAACCGCCTGCGAACATCTTCTCCTGCTTGTGCAAATTTTCCCCATGGTCAACTCCCTCTTTTTTCTTCAGCCAGGTTGTCTGTCAGACCGTACGTATGATGCGGGAGGGTTGCCCCTCCCGCTGGTCGGTTAATGGGCCGGATCCCACTTGGGTGTTGCCCCGAAGTGACAACTGGAGTTGCTGCAGGTTCCAGTTACGTGTGAATTCGTATTCAGTCGATTAGAACTATACTTAAACTGCTTTGCAGCTTCAAGTCTATAGCGCTGGTTGACAGTAACCTTGATATTCTGGCTTGGATTAAAGACAATCGGACTCATGACGTGATCAGCTGCATTGTGACACTTGGTGCAGTTAATGAATCCTTCACCCGGCCTTGCTGTTTTGCTGACGTGATTCTGAATGGTGTGGGCTCCGCCGCCGCCCACATAGTTTTCGGTCCTGGAACTGGACCAGTTATTTTGGGTTCCGGCAAAGCCGACACTGGCAGGAGGATAGCCGTGGCAGGTATCGCAGGAACCTCCAACGGCGACATCTACCGTACCGTTGATGTGCAGGGACATATCGACAAACATGGTGGCATAGCTGTTGCCGGCAGCATTGATATTCGAGTGGCAGCTGCAGGTGGTACCGATCGAAGCCGAAACAGGGAAACCAACAGGTAGGGTAACTGCCGGATGTCCAGAAACAGTAGATGGTGGAAAGCCATGACAGGTACCACAGGCCGCTGCGCTGAATGTTGTCGGCAGGTAGTTCGGGTCCTTCCAGATTGGCGCTTTATTACTGCCGCTGCTATCTCCACCCGGCATGCTGGCACCGTGGCAATATACGTTGGCGCAAACGCCGCTTGCCGGAGTGTACGTCGGGGTTAACGTGCCATTTTTCGTGGCCAGAGAACTCCAACTGAAGGTTGTGGTGCCGTTCATATGAGTGGCCGTATTCAACACCACCGTGCCATGGCAGTCAGCACAGACCGAAGCGGTGGCGAGACTGTCAGTAGATGTGAGGTGTGCTGTGTGCGCACCGACCTTGGCGTCAGTAGAAGAGGTCACTTTTGGAATTCCTGTTGAATAGAACGGCGCTGCTGCAGTTCCGGAGTGGCACTTATCGCAGAGGCTTGCAGAGTAGGGGAACGTGGCGCCTGTTGAAAATATTGCTCCCCAGGTAACTGTTCCCTGTCCGTGACAGATACTGGTAGAGCAGGAACCATAAGCGCTGCCGGGGCTGAAGGTGCTGGTCTTGCCGTAGGTGGTTCCTACTGCTGCACCGGTGAAACCGAGATTGATACTCTTATCCACATGGGTTGTTCCTGAACCGGTAGGGACTGATGTGGCAGAATATGACGCGCCATGACAGACAGCGCAGCCGATGGCGGCAGTCTGGGCATGTTGTACGTGGCTGCCGGGGGCGGAAGAGCTGGTTGACATATCCGCGTGGCAGGAACCGCACGTCAAAGCGCCGCTTCCCCAGGTTACTGTCTGATACGTGACAGTTCCTGTTCCTGCAGGCCCCTGCGCCGAGCTGTGACAATAAATCGTGGCGCAGCTGCCAAAAACCTGTGAACCGCTCTGACCGGGCAGATAATTCGCGCCGGTACCGGAGTACGTCCCGGAAGCTTCCGGAATATTAAGCGGATCTCGCAGATAGCCCTGAACCCTCAAGGCACGTCCGGCGCTGGATGCATGACTGAAGGCAACATAGCCGGGATGGCACTTCTGACAATTAGGTGTCCCCGGGAAGTAGGCGTCATGGCGGGCATGGCTACCGGCGGCTCCCGTAGCCCCGCCGGCTGGCGGTACACCGTGGCAGGCGTTACAGTCTCCCGGCGCGGAGAATGCGACAGAACCCCACGCCGGAGTCTTTTTCTCAAAGTGACAGCTAGCGTTGGAGCAGGTGGCGCCGGTCAGAACAGGGATAGAAGTCTGATTAAAAAAGATCCCCTTGTCGTACTTTGCCCGTCCGGAAATACTCGAATAGCCTTTCAGCTTTACAGCCATTTCAATGATGTTGTTCTGGTGGCCAAAGTTAGAGGAGGCAACCGGTGTGTGGCACATACTGCAATCACTTGCAGAGGGAGTAGCAGAGAGGTGATTCCGGTGATTACCGATAAAGGCGCTCGATTGTGAGTTGAAATGGAGGTTTCCCTTGCGGGCAGCATCCCGTGGCGGCATGCCATGACAGTACGTCGTGCAGCTGATGAGCACGCCGGCTGCCCTGGCCGGTCCGGTCCCGGCAACAAGTGACGTCAGCAGGGTTATTGCAAACGTCATAATAGTGATGTTCTTGCTGTTTCTGGAAGTGTCCATTGTTAACTCCTTTTCAATTTAAAAGGCCCTCGATAATTCTACATCAGTCACAAAAACATACGGATGCACACCCGAACTTTTACTGGGCCGGGTCCCACTTGGGCGTAGCACCAAAATGGCAGCTGATATTTGAACAGGTGCCGGTTTGATGTGCGCTTGCTTCCAATCGATTCGAAGAATATTTTGCTTGTTTGGCTGATTCCAGCCTGAAAGACTGGCTGACCGAAACCTTGATGTTTTTGCTTGGCATAAACGCAAGAGGAGTCATTATGTGGTCGGCCGCGTTATGGCACATTGTACAGTTGCTGAATCCGCCACCTGGTTTGGCGAGTTTACTTACATGGTTCTGGACGGCATGAGCGCCGCCCCCGCCAGGATAGTTTTCGCTTCGTGCGCCGGACCAGTTTGCGTGTGCTCCAACAAAACCGGCCTTGACCGGAGGATAGCCGTGACAGACATTGCAACCACCGCTGATATCGACAACACCATTCAGGTGAAGCACAGGATTATTAAACGTCAGGTTATCCGGATTCACGTGTGCGTGACAGGTGCTGCAGCCAGATGTGGCATGTCCGGTCTGAGGTGGATAACCGTGGCATTGCGCACAGTATCCTGAACCGGGATTACTACCTCCGGCTATACCGTCGCCCAGAATTGAAGCACCTGTGGGGAACGCGGTGTCCCAGGAAGGTGCGGTCCGAGCCGGGTTACTGGCGGGAAGTGTTGTGCCGTGACAATAGGTGTTACTGCAGAGCCCGAAAGCATAGACGCCGCCTTGAGAAAAAACGACATCCTTCGTACCGTTGCCGTGGTTTGACGGAGTAGAAATGGTCCGATCATTGGCAAGGCTTACTGTAGAACTGTGACAGGCGGCGCAGGGGATGTTGCTGCTCAGAGCCGGCGACTGGTTGAGATGTTTGTTGTGCATCCCGCTGGCCAGCACCAAACGTGACGAGGCATTGCCGCCATGACAACCGGTGCAATCAGTAGGCAACGTTGTCCCCCACGTGGCCGGTGTGAGCAGATGACAGGACGTGGTACACGATCCATAGCCGCTGCCGGGAGCAAAAAAGGTCCCTTTTGAATAGCTGCTGCCGCCGGCACTGCCGCTGAAGGCAAGATTTATTATGCCGTCAGCGTGGTTTGCGGCATCGTGACCAAGACCGTTGTGGCATAGTGCACAGGCGAAGCCGAGAGTCTGGATATGTTTCATATGACTGCCGGTCGCAGCGGCATCTGTAGCCATGTCTTTGTGGCAGCTGCCACACGTGAGAGCAGCGCCACCCCATGTCGGCTGGCTGTAGGCTGCCGGAGCACCCGAACCGCCAGCCCCCTGGACGGTGCTGTGGCAGTAGACGTTGGCGCACTGGCCATAGATGGCGCTGGGGGCGATATTTCCTGTGCTGCCTGCTGTGGCAAAAATGCCCGTAGCCGATTTATACTGCGCAGCTGCGCCAAAAAGTGACAGATCCCACGCGACGTTCCCGTTCACATGGGAGTTATCCGTAATTGAACCATGGCATTGTGAGCACGCCAGCGCCAAACGACCTGCCGCACCGCTGCCCGCATGGCGCAGATGCCCGGCCGTAATCGGCGCTGTGGCGGAAGTTACCCCGTGGCATGAACCGCACGCTTTCTGACCGCCATCGGTTTGTGTCCATGCTGGTGTTGTTGCGGAGCCACCGGTAAGCGTAGGCCCATGACAATAAACACTACAGGTAATTGCGTTGTTCCCGGTTGTTAGTGTTGTGCCGTTCGCAGCACTCCAGCTGTAGCCGTTGTTGAGGGGGGTACTATTGAACGTTCCACCACTGACACTGCCACCAAAGCCGGGTACAGTGCTCCTGTTGATGGCAAAGCCGATGTCAATGCTGTTGCTCGGCATCAGCTTGGCGGTATATCCGGTATGGCAGGTAATGCAGGCCATAAAATTGGTTTTTGCATGGGTTATGTGGGCACCCGGATTGGTTGCGGTAGCACCGGTTGCAGGACTGGCCATACCCGTTGGTCCTCCCAGGGTGGTCGTCGTCGGCGGATAACCGTGGCAGGCGGAACAAGCGCCGGAAAAAGAACCGTTGCTGCTGTTATGATAGTGACAGGTATTGCATACCTTTGGATCAGTAGCGGCATGTTCGCCTGGGTAGATTCCACCCGGCGCCGGGACGGCGTGGCATCCCTGGCAAACGCCGGTGCTCTGTACGTTTTTATATTCTCTGCCCGTTGCGGTATAGCGAAAAAACACCTTCCCTGAGCCACTGGTTCCTTTTGGCACATTTCTTTTTATCAGATACATATTAACCCCATTTGAGCCGGTTGGGTCATTAGGGTCATAGTCAACATGGGCGCCATGGCAGTCAGCACACTGGACATCCTGCCCCTTCAAATTGTGGCTGGTTTTCCCGGCATGGCACGAAGAGCAGATCTGGACTGAACTGTCAAAACCTGCGCCGGCACTGGAACCACGTCTATCCGTCCTAAGTATATAGCCGTCTCCGGTACTCAGATTGGCAAAGTGGGCATTGCCGTCCGGAGTGCTGCTGCGGGAATCTGCATAGTGAACACTGTGGCAGGTAGAACAGAGAAGCGTCCCTCCGGCAGAAGACAATCTGGCAAAGAGATTTGATGATGGATTGGCTGGATTGGCATTGATTGGTCTCGCGTTAAAACGACCTGGATTTGCCGCAGCTTTAGAAGCATAGTTTATATTGACCGGATGGTTCCCCTTGGTATGAGACGGGGCATTGCGTGAGCGGTGGCAATCCAGGCAGAGCTGATCCTGATCGTTTGCAATGCGCAGAAAATTGCCGTTGGCGTTGGAATGCTGGTTGTGACAGCGGACGCAGGCCAATTGACCTCCGGTACGGGTACGCAAGCCGTTGGTTGTCATCTGCCACTGGACCGGCGGCTGGGCTCCGACGGCAGGATTGGTGTCTGAGCCATCCCATCGGTGCGATGTCTGATACATCCGGGAAATACCTGTAGTCGAGTGAATGCCGAACGGATTGGCGGCGTCAGCCGGGGTAATCGGCTTGTGGCCTGCAGCTGGGTCACCGGGGCGATGACAGCTCTGGCAGATATTGTTGTAGCCGGTACTGCCAAGTGTCTGATGCACGGTATGACAGGTGCCGCACGTCGTGCCGGCCGCAGTATTATAATGGGGAGGATCCACTGCTGCCGGGGCATTCAGAGTGAACAGTATCGAACAGAGCAGTAACGCCAGTGTCATTGCAACATGTCTCTTCATGGTTCACTCCTGGAAGCTCAGCACAAATGGATATATATCGTCTGAAATTTTCATATGTTCTCAGGCACCTTTGAATTACGACCTAATATCCAAGTGAGTTGGAAGGCTTGACAGGGATCTCGTTCAACACCCCCTCTCTCTAAAAAAGCCCACAAAAAAGCCGGGCCGCCAGCTTTATTGAAAGATCAATAATTCGGCGACCCGGCTGTCTTCTTGAGACCCAATAGGCTTTCCGTCCTACCCTCGCGGGTAGTTTAGTATTTTCGTTATGTATTTAGTTGTTGTACTGTACTCTTTTGGTAAAGACTATGTAACTCTTAAACAAAAGTCAACAAGAAAATAATAACACCGTTATTACATCTATTTTGAATGTAAAAAAGACGGTTTAAGGATAATGTTTTTTCTACCAATAATCTCAATTTCACCAGAATGACTTAATCGTGCCAGTAGTCTGCTTACTGTTTCTCGTGCAAGAGATGCAAAATCAGCTAATTCTTTATGGGTAAGTTTAAATGGGATCATAATGCCCCGTGCGTCTTTAATACCGTAAACCGAGCTTATATATGCCAGTACCGCCCGGACCCGAGTCTCTGCGTCAGGCAGGCCGAGTACCCGCAGCATCACCCATGACTCTCTTAAACGTTCACAGAGCATGGAGATAATCTGCTTTAGTACATTACCATCTTTCATGAAGTACTGTTCAAAATCACTTTTGGAAATCAATCCAACGGTCGCATCTTCCATAGCCACGATTGTAGCCGGCTGGGCTTTTCCGTCAAGCAGTGTCATTTCACCAAAAAAATCACCCCTCTTACGCATGACCAGAATTTGCTCTTTTCCATCATAATTTATTCGTACAACTTTTATTTTCCCTTTGAAAATTACGTACATGAAGTTTTTAGAGTCGTCTTCCATAAGAATTATTGAGTTTTTTTTGAAATGCTTCTCTGTGATAATCTGGCTGAGTCGAGATTTGTCGGCAGGAAGCATACAAGAAAATATCGGAATAGTATCAAGTGTTTTTAAGTGATTATGATTGCCTGAATCTTTCATGGCAGACCTCGTGTCAATGTACTAAATGGCCTTTCTTTGAAGTTTCATCCGTGTGGGAGAGAAGATGGTCCAGTGCTGATTCCTCCATCTGAGCTATGCGACGTTTTGTTCTCATGCCATTATGTTGTTCGCTGCCGTTGCTATCCATAGAATCGGAGAAAAATCTGAATGTGTTTCGCCCCTCTTTTTTGGCAACGTACATGGCCATATCTGCTTTCTTCAGCAGCGTCTCAATGGATGAGCCATGCAGAGGATATACTGCTACTCCTATACTTGTTGTTACATACGTTTGCTGCCCGAGGATATCGAACGGTCCCTGAAAGACGGACTGAACTTTTTCGGCAAATGTGATGATATCCTGTATGGTGTCTGCATCGTTAATAATGATAACAAATTCGTCACCACCCAATCTGCCTACGGTGTCATATTGGCGCATACATTTTTGGAGTCCCAACGCCACTTTTTTTAAAAGAATATCGCCAGACAGATGTCCAAGCGAGTCATTGATGTTTTTGAAATTATCAAGGTCAAGGATCATCAGAGCGATCAGCGTATTATGGCGGGCTTCGAAGGCAAATGCCTGCTTCATACGATCGAAAAGTAAGACGCGATTTGGCAGACCGGTTAAGTGGTCGTGGGTGGCTTTATAGCGAAGCTGTCTTTCTACCCTCTCTCGCAGTGTGATTTCCTGGTTAAGTCCTTTGTTTATGCTGTTGAGTTCATTGTTCAGTAACCGAATTTCCTTCTCGGCCAGTTTGAGCTCAGAAATGTCATTCATCGAAATGATACGGGTATTGCTACCAGGGACTTTTTTGACATTTGTATAAATAACTCGTGTATTTCCCTTGTTATCCACAAGCATTGACTCAAAATGATGCCGGGGTGCGGTTGTATCTTCATCCATCCTGCGGATTCTTTCCTCCAGTTTTGCCCGCTCGCTGCCATCGAAAAAATCAATCCAGCTCTTCCTGTGCTCAACTGAGTCTTTCGAACATCCGGTTAAATTTTCGAATTGTTCATTGACCATTGTGATAGTTGAATTCTCGTCAATTAACATCATGGCATTATCACTTACCTCAAATATAGTTCGATAGCGACTTTCACTTTCCTTGAGCTGTTTTTCGAAATTGTGCTTGAACAGTGCAATTTCAATAGCATTTTGCAGTTGGTTCAGTTCATACGGTTTGATGAGATACGCATATGGATCGGTCAGTTTGGCTCGCTTGAACACTTCACTATCCGTATTAGCCGTAATATAGATCACGGGGATGTCGAATCGGGAATGAAGTTGTTGAACTGCAGATATTCCATCAATCTTTCCGCTCAGCGATATATCCATAAGGATCAAATCAGGCGTATTCTCTTTTACCTTTTCAATAACCTCTTCACCTGACTGAACCATACCGGTTATCTCGTATCCCATGCGGGTTAATGATTGTTTCAAGTATCGCGCAGCGAT
>CAIRND010000424.1 GCA_903879825.1 uncultured Geobacteraceae bacterium | reverse complement strand
CGTGGCGGCGGTGATTCCAGCCGTAGCAGCCCCTGCCGCTTTTAAAAAGGTTCTACGTGAAAAGTTCAGTGACACTATGTGCCTCCAGTAAGGAGTGGATTATCTGCTTCTGTGCGTCTTGAATCCGATAATATATATTTACAGATATATTATAGAAATTTTTTTTCTGTTTGTCCGGCCCCCAAAACATGGGGGCCGGGATGTATTCATGTTTATTCTTTGGTTATAGAATAGCTGCCATTTTTTTCAAAAACCATCTTAGCATTAAGATATTTAACGTTGGTGTAACCAAGTTCCTTAAGTGTGTTATACGCAACCTCGGCTATCGTACCGGTATTACAATAAAACACTATCAGCTTATCCTTAGGAATCTCGGCAAGATGTTCCTTGATCTCTTCGACAGGAATTAGCTTGGCCGTTTTAAGCATACCAGCTTTACCTTCGGAAACGGTACGGGGATCAATAATCATGACGTTGGCTGGAAGTACCTCTGCATACTTCTTGAACTCATCGATACTAATCTCACCCGGCCGCGGTTTGGAAGTGTACGTAGCCTTGACCGCCAGTTTTCCGCTGGCAACATCGAATTTAGCTGTCTGCCATGCATCAAAACCGCCGTCCAGAACCAGAACATTTTTGTATCCGGCTTTAATAATTGCCGCAGCAACACTTGTTGCATCTTTACCACCGTTCTGGTCATAGACAACAATCGGGGCGTTTTTCTTAACATCCAATTTTTTTGCCAGTTTTGCAGCGCCTGCAGCAGGAAAAGCAACCGCACCCTTGATAAAGCCTTTGTCGGCAACCTTTTTGGCGCGGGCATCAAGCAATACATTGGGCAGATCCTTGTCCATCCAGAGTTCTTTCAGGGAAACAGCCGTCAACACAGCGAAGTTTTTTTCCTGCCAAGCCGGAATACCTTCTTTGTAGACCTTGACGTTAGTGTAGCCAAGCTTAACAGCTTTTGCAGCTGATCCTGGGCTTAGATTACATGTAACGCCCTGACAATAGAAAACAACCAGTGCACTTTTATCTTTTGGCAGTACTTTTTCAGCCATCTTATCAAAAGCAGCATAAGGAAAAGAGATGGCTGTTGGGATATAACCCATCTGGAAACGTGGCACTGGGCGTGAATCAAACAGAGAATATTTTCCTTTTTCAGGCCCCAGAGAGACCAGTTTTTCGATGTCAGCGGTTTTAAACAGCATAGCATCTGAAACCTTAACCGGAGGCTTTTCAATAAGCTTTATGGCAGTCTTTACACCATTTTTTTCTGTATATTCAATCTTGATTTCATGCCCTTTTTTAACCTGGTTATCTTTTAAGAATTCTCCATCACCGGTCTTGCCAGCGCCGTTCACTATTTTGATGTCATCTTCATCAAACTTGAACAACTCTACAGAATCATCAATCCTGACCTGAATGGTTTTAGCTTTAAACGTTACGATATCAAAATTGCCACGCACGGCACCCTGCTCGGCTTTATGACAGAGCAAACATTGCTTTGCATTTGTCGGTTTGGCAGATGAAGCCGTCGGTGCTACAGGCTCAGCAGCGAATACTGTCGCTGTCGTCAAACAAGCTGTTACGGCAAACAGAAGCGTCTTACTGATCATATTTTAAATCCTCCGTAGTAATTCAGCCTAGCAACCAGCTGTTTTTTTGAACATCTTACTGGTGTTTGTATCACCAGATTTTTCATATTTTGTGCGAATTTCGTCACCTTCAACGATGCGCTTGTCTTTGAACTTATCAAGAGTCAGTTCATCTGTGACGATGACAGTAACGGATACTTCACTCTTGCTGTCTTTTAATACCGCTATAGCCGATTTACCATCTGCTGCCAGCTCGATTTTTGTAATTGTGCCGGTCATTTTAAACTCTTCAGCACTGGCTGTTGTGACAACCGTCAGCGAAGATAAAACCATAAGTGCCATAACTAAAGCTATTGAGAGTATTTTTTTCATTTGAAGTGCTCCTTAAGCAAGTGTTTTGTAAAATGTGTGCTGACATTAAAATGTCGGGGGATTTAGTTAATCCCCCGACTGATGCTGTAATTTAGAACTTTACTTCAAATGTTGCATATACATCGTGTGCTGTTTTTACTGGTGCCATCATCAGCATGCTATTTGCCTTGATATCAGAAATTTTTACCGGTGCGCCAACCCAGTTGTTACTGTTGGTGTACTCAAAATCGTAATACTGATAGCCGAGCTTAACGAATGCTTTGCTCAAGTAGGATGAGATTGGTTTGAGATTCAGCTCCTGAATGATATAGGGCTCAAACACATTACCGCGTGTACCAACTTTGCTGGTCCACATATCGTCAGCTGCTGGTGTAAAGGGGATCCAATCCTTTGAACCATGATTAAATTCAAAGCCGATTTTTGTTTTTGAAGGAAGGTCATAACGAATGCCTGCGTAAATGGCCCAACCAGTCTTATCAGAAGGAGCCTCAGGTGCAAAAAAAGCACCTGTTCCAAGTCCCTGGAAACCGGCATTAGCTGAAACGTTGTCATTAGGATGAGTAATGCTCAGACCGACATCACCAAAAACATTCAAACTGCCCGGACCGATGTTTTTAAGGGTACTCATAGCGCCCGCGCCGTACCAGTCGATATCACCAAGATTGATTGAAGGTGCGGTATTACCGAAGGCGGTATTGTTCATTGCAGGGAAATCGAAAATATTGAAACCACGATTCCACTGCAGCCAGACACGCAGCGGGTCGGTATCGACGGGGATCAATGCAACTCCGAACATATCAGTATCTTTGATGCTGTTAGTTGCGATTTTGAAACCGCTATCGAATCCACGGCCGTAGCAAACTTTTGCGTAGGCGCCGGGTAACATATCGATGTCAGGGGCATAACCGAGTGTCATACCGTCAAAGGCATAATCAACCAACAATGATGGAGTACCACCATTGCCGGGACGCTCGTTATTGAGCTTCAGGTTGCTTGGTGCGCCATTGGTTGCAGGACGACGACCAACCGAGAACCATATAGGCTGTTCGCCGATGTTGCTCCACGTTGCATAGGCACGGTCAACATTCAGCAGACCATCAGATGGGACGTGGCCTTGAGTACCATCAAACACGCCGATACGATCAGCAAAAAAGTTGCCGGTCGTAGCATTGTCACTCTGAGAACCAAAGGACTTGTACATATCAAGTTTTACGTTAACGGTTACGTCCTGGGTAGCCTTGGCATGAAGATCAAGACCGAACTTGTTAGTATAGAGTGTTTCATTTTTAGGTTTGTAGGCCGGGACTTGCACGGCAAAATTCATCAGGCCACCCAACATCGCAGCATTAGCCCCTAAAAACGTATTTGCCTGATTTACCGTTTTAACGTTTTTCATATTATTGGAAAAGTTCATCATCCCAGCAAGGTTGCCTTGCCAGAATGAAGTAGCATTTGCTGCTCCGGCAGTACCAAGTGCAGACAAGCCGGTAGCAGGATCTATCGCATTAAAAAAATTGGATTGCATTGTATTCTGAGCATTTTGAAAGGTTGAGTTGACATCGATATACGCTGCCGTTTGACCATGTAAACTATCAACCCGGAAGCGGTAATCGCCACCAATGGTCAACCATTTGCCAAGCGATTTGTCTTCAACTTTCTTTACTGCACCCTTGAGATCGGCTACCTCCTTGCTTAGTTTGTCGATTTTCAATTGCAGATCCAAGTCAGCTGCCTGAGCCGCCATTGGAACCATAATTCCCAACATCATCATTACTGCAGCTTTTTTAATGGACTTCGTTTCCATGTT
>CAIRND010000423.1 GCA_903879825.1 uncultured Geobacteraceae bacterium | reverse complement strand
TGTGTTAACCGCAAATGCAGCAAGTGCGTTTGCCTGGGTTACAAAAGCCGGAAGCGCGGCAATAAAACTGTCAGCAGCGGAAATAAACTCTTCCGGCGTCATGTTTCTGGTGGGTGTAGCAGGCAGTGCTGATATTGTTGGAGTTGTCATAATAGCCCCTTAAATTAGACCTTCAATTTCAATGGTGCATACGGAATAGGCGAAATAACTGATGGCAATGCTGAAATCCTTGTAGAAGCCCAGGATAGCGGTTGAGCCGAATTCACCGGTACCGATGTATAAAATGGGAGTGGCACGATAACCGGCAAGGATGTTCTGTAGGCGATCTACCGCCACGTTATCCACGTTCACCGTGAAGTTTGCCCGTTTGTTGTATGCCCGTTCCAGAACAGTAGGATTGCCCCAGGTGTCGCGGGTTTTGGTTGAATAGTCCTGAATACCGACACTGGCCCCGTATTGAGTGTCTCCAATGGTTTTAGTCAGGCCGATGATACAAGCACCACATTTGGCACTGCCGCTGATAGCGCCGATGGTGACGGCTATGGTCATGTTGGCGTACATAGGCAGATCGGTAATAACAGAATCTGAATCCCATTCAGGCGGTTCAAAAAAATAATTGAACCAATCGTTAATGCCCAGATCAGAACGCATATCAACGGTGCGGTCAAAAACCACGCCGTCAATTACATCAGTAGCCACGACTCTTACAGAAGATGCGTAGACGTTGAGCAGAGAGATAGAATTAATCCGGCCTGTGACGGCAAGAGTAAAGGTGATACCCCCCGTGTGTTCTGTCTGACTACCCACCAGAGTATCAAACATCTTCCAGCGGTTTGTTGCCCCGCGATCCAGCCACCAATCACTAGAGGAAATGGGAGTGTGGCCGATGTTCCCTGTCTGTAGCGATTCATATATTTTGTGAATATTCGAATCGACAACGACCACCATTGCACCCAGGGCATAAGTTGTGCCGGAAGCATAGACCGGGTAATCCGTCTCTGGTATGTTGCAAGCGATTAAAGTTGCATCGGTTATGGCGTAGGGGCGAATTATCTTCATGCTGCCACCTTCACTGTGATTGTGCCGTCACCGTCTGGGTTCAGGTCACGCAGCCGTTTGTTTGTTTCCCCTATTTTTTGAACGGTAGCGATGTTGGCGGCGTGCTGTTCTGCCAAAATTTCACGGAGTAGCCGGTTTTGTTCTTTTAGTTCCGCCACCGTTTCTTTATTATCTGCGCTTCCGTTCTGAGGGATGCCGTATTTACGCAACACGTCAGAAGATGCCCTGTCCATGATTATTTCGCCTTCATGGATGTTGGCGGTCATATCGTATGGGATGTATGGTGAACCGGTTGAAAAAGCGGGAAGGCTCCAAGCGGCAGACATTCTGCTTTTAAAAGAAGGGTCAGCAGCGGCATATTCTGAAAATTTGTTTAATCCGGTACCGAGGTGCAGCCACATAATGACATCGCCTAAATTGATAGATCCATTGCCGTCCCAATCGTATTTTGCGCTGTAATCTCTATTATCCCCATACGTACTTCTGGACATAGATGCAGCCATTGCCTTACTTATTGCTGAATTTGGGTCATTCTGACTCCCGGCAATTGACATCATTCTGGTATCAATCATACCGAGGGTTATTCCGTTGTCTGTAGGTAAAGATAGCCCCGTTACGCCAGAGTTTGTTGCTGCGGTGTAGCTGGTTTGAACAGGGACAAAGGCATTATTTAATGCAGTGGTCGTTGCCGCTGTTGTAGCAGTCCCGGCTGTGAATGCGGATATGGCGGCGGTCGCGATTGGAGAATATTCTCCGAGTGCTTTATTGTAATCAGCGGTTGCCACTTGCTTGAGTTGGGTGGAAGTAGCCTCGTTGAATTTACTCAGTAACTGTGCCAAGGTGCCACCAGAGCCGAGTACGGAAACAAGTGATTTAGTGTCTCCCCCGTTGATAGCGTCTTTTATCCCCTGCAATAGCTCTATCTGCTGGTTGACCGCTTTTATTGTTGTATCGGGTGCGCCACCCATATCAGCCAATGCGGATGTCACTCGTGCCAGATCAGATTGATAGGCTATGCTCGATGCGCTGTATGCCTGTGATGCAGTCAGTAGGGCGGTTGATGCACCCGAAATGGTGTCATAGTTTTTAGAGGTGGCGGCTGTGGTGAATGCCGTCATAGCGGCGCGATACGTTGCGGCTGGTGACAACATCGCCTGTGATCCGGTCTGAATAGTTTTAAGCGTGTTCAACACGGCAATCTGTTTATCGACCTGTGCCGTAGCAGCGGAAGCAAGTGACGAGATAGAAGTGACCGATGCTTTGACCACGCCGGACGCTTTCTCAACAGCGGCACTCCATTCCATCTGCTGTGCAATGGCAAGTTGCTGCACATCGAAACCGGATACCTTCGCGGTTGCCATCTCTTTTTCTTGCTCGATCTGCAATTTGTACAGGTCGGTGATATTTTCCATACCAGGGGTAAGCGCCATAATTCGGGCCGTGTAATCCTGTGACGCTGCCGATACTGCATCTGCCTGTTTTGTGATTTCAGCGAAAGTCGGGCCGATGAGTGTTAGCGCGGCGAACAGCGCCGGGTCAGTGATGGTGTTTCGGAGATTGTTAAACTCAGCGTTGGTTTTTGGAACTTCAAGCCCCATTTTAAGGAACGATGCCGTTACCTGAGTTGATGCATACGTGGCCTTCATCGCTGATTGCTCGGTATCGGTATACATAGCGGAAACATAGTCATTCATGGCCGTGGCCATCTTTTCAGCCCCGCCGAATAACTGTTGAAGGTCATACGCAGCAACGGCCCCGCTTATACCGGTCATCGTCACGGCTTTACCGATAAGGGTAAACTGCGCGGTAACATCCATAATCGCACTGGAAAGCCGGGTGTATGTATCAGTAGCCGTTTCTGCGCTGCTGATAGCGTATGCCGCAATGTTTGGTATCGCCTGAGTAATTATCTCATTTGACATTTTTGTGAACGCAGTGCCGATATCCTTTGCAATATCCTCCGACGATCTGCCCGCCGTGGCGATTCTGCCCAGGTCGAGAGTTGCAGAATTGATGGCGGATTCCATTGTGGAGCCACCAAGCCCGATTGCAACTGCGGTGACTTTCAGGCTCTCTTGCATTTTGTTCAGTTCGTTGTTAAGCCCCTCAACAAACAGGCGGTCAAGCGTGCCGTAAGATGTACTGTGACGGTCAGACGTGAGCCAACCGCCCTTACTTGTACTGTCGGTATAACTCCGACCACCAATAGCGCCGTTTGACATACCAAGCTCGATACCAGCCCCGGTCTGAGTCCATGCGCCATGCCCGAACATTGACTGCCCCACGCTTACCAATACACCCCATGCAGCGGTAAACGGTGCCAGAACCTTTGACATAAATCCACCAACCAGCGGTTCAAGAAGGCCAGTAATGTTTTTACCGTAGGCAACCCCATTTGTCGCATCGGTCACGCTGGTAAATCTATTAGTAGCACCAGCGGCAATACCGTTTATCCCACCACCATCTTTGATAGCATTGGCGATAATGTAGAGGCTATCAGCCGATTTACCCATTGCAAGCGCGGCATTACCCATGCGTTCTGCGATGGTATCAAGCTGCTTTCCGGTCTGTTGATCTTGAATTGATGTGAGAGGTGGACCGAGTGCT
>CAIRND010000422.1 GCA_903879825.1 uncultured Geobacteraceae bacterium | reverse complement strand
TCAGGCCCTAGCACATTTACTTTGATTGCTTCAAGAGAGGGAGGTGTGTCAAAACGCTCGGACACTTTTAACAGTTTGTCAACCATGTCACCGGATTTTCCATCCTGTGTTTCACCACGTCCCCTGCCGCTGCGGATGTTTCCTTTGCCCCAGTTATCTTCGCGGGCAGCGCCAGGCATTCCTTGCATTCCAGGATTTCCCGGCATTGGCTGATTCCCTTGCATACCGGGCATTCCGGGTGGGGGAGGCATGCTGGCAAGATTTGTTGTGGAAGGCAGCTTGACTTTTCCAGAAAAAAGGTCACTCCGCAGGCGCAGGTCGTCTACAAGCTGAATTTGGTATGGCACACTGTCAGAAAACTGAGCCGGATCAACTGGCATGACAACGGATGCTTCTCCAGAATAACCATAGGGATTGCGACGGTTATCATACTCGTCGATGGCAACCTCTTTTTCCCCATTGCCGGCAGTTACCCGCACTTTTGTGACAGGATTTTCGGATTGCCATTGAATATTTATGCTCAGTGCACGATCAAGATATTGGGCGGTGTGGTGGGTTAATGCCGGTTTTCCGGCGGCAGAAGAACATACAACCGTAGCAAACAGCAAAAATAGTACTGAACCCAAGGTCCTGATATGCCGCATTTTCATGGTAATCCCCTCCAAAGGGTCTTCATCTCATTGCAATCGGATTGGTTGTGCTGCACAAACTAATAAATTATTACTACTACTGGTTTAGTTCTTTATCCTGATAGTATTTCGAGCCTTGAATGGTTGCCTGTATGGCAAGTCCATTTTTAGTCAACTGGTAGAGATCAATATCCGGGGAGACGGAAATAGCACCCCCGGCACCGCCGCCTTTGGCTTCAGATTTGGCAACAATATCGCCGGCAAGACCGGTAATCCATCCCTTTTCTTTGAAGTCAGTAAATGATTCTATCGATTTGAAGACAAATATTCCTCTAAAGTCCTTGATTCCCATGCCTGGTCCGATTCCGCCGTAGACCATTTTCATGTAAAGCTCTTGGTTGCTCTTATTGTCATGGGTGACTCCCCATCCGCCACCAAGTGTCACAAGATAAAAATTCAAGCCCACATTGCTGAATACCGCATAGCCGACTGCCCGTTGGAGACGGTCCTTTGATTGGGGATGCAAGGAATACAAATCCGATAAGGTGTCGTTTTTCATCTGCTGGATTACTTCGCGTTTATCTTGTGCGTTATCCCCTTTGGGGATGGTAACGCAACCGGATGTAAGGAGGGCCAAAAATGCCAGTAATAAAAGTAGTTTAATAGAGCGTTTCATATATCCTCCCAACTTTATAATTTATTCTTTTAAGCTATTTACCCGGACCCGAACCTTGGCACCCTCTTTGATGGAGGCTCCACCACGCGAATACACCTTGCCGGTAACTGAACCATCACCGATAACGAGTTCGCTGATGGATGCGATAACCTTATTGCTGTCATCGATTACTACAAAGCCATCATTGCTTTCAAGCTGCCCTTTTGGCATGACCTTGATCTTGCTGGTGGCTATCATGATATTCGCTGTTTGGCCATTAAGGCTGGTGACTTTGCCCATTTCATAGCTCGGGTTAAACGCATAGCCGAGCATATTTGCCGCTGCGGTGAAAGCAACATCGATAACTTCAGTATAGAGTTCCGCTTTTTTCTCAGGCGGTACCGGAAACTTGCTGGAAACTTTTTTATCAAGAGTTCTCATATCGCTGAACGATTTTACCAGCTCAATCTGCCCCTTCTGATTCATGAATTTTACATCCAGACGAACGCGCGCTTTAAAGGTGAGCTGTTTTCTGTTGGGGTCGGTAGGCATCGGAGTTTCATAGTTACTTAAACTTTCAATTCTGGGCTCAATAATATAGCTCTTGCCGTCAAGAGAGTTTTCAATAACTTTGGTGAATCGTTTGGTATTGGCAATCTGGGCTTTTACCGATGTCATGATGGCGTCAACAGAATCGGCTGACAGCTGTTTTGCCCATTTACCGGTAATATCCTTGGTCAGTTCATCAGATACAAGATTGACCGGCTCCAGTGCAAGCGTCGTTACCTGCTGTGCTTCTGTGATGTACACCGGAGCGGGAGCGGTCGCGCAGCCGAACGTTGTTAAAGCGGCACCTGTCAAAAGTATACATGCCATTTTTCTCATTGTTTGTGATCTCCTGTGGGCTATAATCTTGAATCTGGCAAAGATTCCGGGTGATAATAATGGATAGGAAGTATGATGTGACCTGACAGGGAGAAAAAAATTTATAACTCTGCCATATCAAAAAGAGGGAGACAGCGTCTCCCTCTTTTTTTTGGGACTACATACGGGAAACTATTTGCTCCACGCGGTCATTAATGCCTGCTCAAGTTCTGATTGTACCGGGTACATTGCAGCCAGTACGTTTATTTTGGTCGCTTCTTCATCGGTAAACTCTACATCCTTGCCGGCAAAAGCAAGCTTCAGCTTTGGTTCAAGTGCCGCCAGACAGAACTCGGCATTCTCAATACGACGAAGAGCCTGTTTAGTCGGTTCATCATCCTTGATTTCATAGCCAACTTCTTTAATATTATTGTACATGGTTGCGTAGACAGTTCTCTGCATGCCGAGGTTATCCTTGTACATACCAAAAGAACCAAGAATGTTCTTTATCCGAGGTATGATTGTCGCAATATTGTAGGCTCCTTTTGCTCCCTTAAACTCATTTTTGATATTGGGGAGTGCACGGACGCCGTTTACAGAGGCACAAACTATTTTCACCATTGATGCTACGGAAAAGTCAGCTCCCGATACGGATGCCCGGTAGACCTTGCTTGCAAGTCTTCCATGTTGTTTTTGAAGTTCCGCGATGTCTTTTTTCTTTTCTTCCAAATTGGCGCCAAGTTTCGCTTTGGTTGTATCATCCTTCAGAGCCATGTCAGGACAGTTGGCTTTCTTTACTTTTTCGTCCTTAACTTCTTCGGTCGTTTTATTTAAAAAAGCGTTGCAGGTTTTGTAGCCCTTTGCTTCGGCTTCAAGGTCGGCCTGCAATTCAAGAACTTCCTTGTTATTGCCGGTTACTGCGCCATACGCTGCCAGTGGATTACGGTACATAAAGTCATCAACAGTGCCCTCTTTTTTACGTGCACCAAGTTTTGTGTAGCTGTCTTTGTTCTTTTTGAAAAAACTGATATCTTTTTTACTAATTTCGCTGTCAAGCATCTTGTCGCGCTCTTTCAGGAACAGGTACAGGGCGCTGGTGGGACGTGGCAGGCCGGTCTCGGAGTCCATTTCTGTCGGAATGGTTATGCCCTGAGTTGAACCAAGCATCGACAGGCCCATTTTAAATACTGCCGCACCGGAGGGTGCACCGTACATTTTAGCTGGCCATTCATCCTGCTCGGAGAGCGGGGTTTCCAAAAGAACCCGGTTAGACAATCGAATCGCCAGTGCTGCCGATTCAAACGAATCAATTGCCGCCATGACAGTCGGGTTCATTGACTCTGCGGCGCATTCTGCGCCGGACGTCAAGGTTGCGCACCCGCTCATCTGGAGCGAGGTCAAGGCAAGTACAGCTAACAGGGCCAGGGACTTAAATGTTTTCACGATTACTACCTCCGGTGCTATTGATACCTTCACATGGGATGAAGGGGTGAACTACCTTTTTTTGAATATAACTTTATTCCCCGCGATCTCAGGGTTGAAACTTTTCATTAGTGAATCTTTCTCAAAATTATCAAGCAGAAGGTCTACCAGATCACTGATCTTGCCAACATACATCAGGTCAATAACCATATCACCTTTACCGCGTCCCTTCTGGCTGACATCTTTAAGCCCCTTGATATCCTCTTTTAACAGTTTCAGAATCTTACGCTCCAGCTTGTAGTCTCCGCCTGCGGCAAAAACTACTTCAAATCGCGAACCACGTCTCTCCTGGGTGAGCGTTTTGGTGTTCAGTGCCCCCAGAACTTCAGAAGCAAACGCTTTGCCGCCGTTAATGGCCGACAGTCGTAAGGCTGCCTTTGCCTCATTTTTTGAACCTCTGGCAGCACCGTCAATGTTGCCTTCCCACATGATGTCGCGGCTGGCCAGGCTGACAGCTTTGCCGGTCATCATGGCGCGGTATATGTATGTGCCACCATTTTGAACGATGTCCATATCAACCTTGCCCAGCACCAGCCACTCGCCTTTATCTGCCAGTGTGTCCGCCAGCTTGTTAATATGGCTGACCAGTTTGTTGTAATCAGCCTCTTCTGTTAAAGCATCATGAACAGCCTGATCATCAGAGTCTATGACGGTATATTCGGCAGCAGTCAGGCTTCTGCGAATCTCGGCCCGGATATTGTCGAGTATTACCGGTGCATCACCACTATCCATCTTGCCAGGAATCAGCATGACGACAATACGGCGATCCTCGTTTTTACCGGTAACAGCGCCTTGCCGCTTCAAATAGGCCCGGACTTCTTCTTCGTTGATCGTAACGCGAAACTTTGCTTTCAGCTCTTTATCAAACATGCCGCTTGTGCTTGACTCCAACTGCTCCATGTCCTGAATAAACTTTTCGTCGCCAGTCAGGTTGAGGGTTGCGGCACGATCCTTATACACATCGTTAAGGTAACTGCGCAGTGCCTGCTCACGGGCGCGCTCTTTGGCTTTGTTAAGTGCACTGTACTCGTCATCAACAATTTTTACGGTAACCGTCTCCGTGTAGGTCCTGGTTTCTGCTGTTGCAATAAGTGGCACCAGCATCATCCCTAAAACCACCACAAATAAAATAATTCGTTTCATATACAATAATCCTCCTCTAGAAAATTTTGTGTGATCTCAGTTACTGTTTTTTCCATGTGCTGCGGTTGCCTTCCGAGCGGATCAGCTTGAGTTTCCAGCCGAGGTCTTTTGCCGCTTTTTGCACAAACGCCTTCACCTCATCATTACTACCGCTGTACTTCACTTCATACGTTGTTTTTCCGCCGCCGGATTCACGTTCACGAATGCTCTCCATTTCAGGAATTGCCTTCATCTTTTCCCGGAAGCCGCTTATCTCTTCGGCATCATCAACGCCGTCCATGACAAAAATGTAGGTACTGCCCATCGTCTTTTCGCGTTTCCAACTTTTCTTGATAGCTTCTATCGTCACAGCCGCAACTTTTTTACCCGCTTCGTCAGCGGATCTGAGCAATGCCTCCTGGAGGGTTGAAGCTCCTGAAGAGGCATCAACTTTTTTGCTGGCAATAATACGAGAAGTTGTTGCGTTGATCAGCTCAGTGCGGATGAAAAGTTTCGCAGCGCTGTGTGAATCCCCTTCCATACCAACCCCCACGGCCTGGTAGTACAGGATCAACTCAGCATGGTTTTTCAAGCCGAAGGCTGCGGCCTTGTTGATGTCAATGTCCAGCTCATGGGATTCTGCCACCTGCAGCGAAAACTTTTCGGCAGTACCTTTGTCAATGACATCAAAGCCCTTGTCTACCAGCACATCGACGATTGAACCATAGGAGTTGTCAAAAAAAGCCTCCAGATCGTGGCGGGTTGCTCCCAGTTTTCCGCCTTGCGGCAGTTTCGGGTTGTAGAGCACCATGATACGGGGGTTGCCCATTGATTCCTGGAGAATTCCGAGCCCGCTAATATCGGCCTCAAGCGCCTTTGTGTTAACTTCGACAACGGCGGCTACTTCGTAACCGGCGCCGGTAAATTCAGCCTCACCGGCTTCTTTTGCCGATATTATGTAGTTTTTACCCTTGATTGTTGCCTGGATTTTACTCTTGAATTTTTTGTATGAGGCCTCGTCTACAAGCTGCAGAATGGCCTGCTCTAATGCCTTGGTTTTTGCGTTGGCAAGGGCGGCCTCTTCACTCTTTCCCTTTCCGGTTACGTTGATTGGAGTCGCCCAGAGTGTCGAGGCAAACAGGAGCGATAGTACGGTGGCGATGATAAAATGGCGCATAGTGTGATGTCCTCCCGGAAAAATAATAATGATACTAGTTCGGCTGATAGTCACTGTTTATGCTACTGTTATTGCTTCTTCCAGGTGCTGCGGGCACCCTCTGCCCGGACCTTCTTGAGGGTCCACTCAAGTTCCTTTGCAGCGCGAAGAATATCACGATCGAGCTGGTCCCGCTTGCCCTTATAGGTCGTTTCAAAGGTCGTTTTGCCGCCGCCGGACTCAACTTCTTTGGCATCGCTCACAAGAGGGAATTTTTCAAACAAGCTGGTAAATTTACCGATTTCTTCAGCATCCTCAACACCATCAATCACAACGGTATAGGGTGTCCCGTTCTGTTGCATATCCATCCAGTTTTTTTGGATGACTTCAATCATTGGGTTGACGATTTTCTTGCCCCCGTCACGTGCGGCTTTTTCCAAAGCGTTCTCGATGGTTTTACCGTTGCTGATCTGTTCAATCATTTTGCTGGTAACAACCTGTGAGCGTGTATTGTCGATTAACTGGGTCTTAATGCGCAGTTTGACACCTTTACCGACTGCCCCTTCCACGATCTCCCCACTGACGCTGTACAGAAGTGTGTATTCAGCGTTGAACTTAAGACCGAACGCTGCTGCCTGATTCAGATCTACATCTATTTCATGAGTTGCGGCAACCTGCTGGGCAAACTTTTCAGCGCTGGATTTGTCAACCACGCGGAACTGTTTGTCGGTCAGCGACTCGACGATGCCGTTGTAGATTTCATCAATAAAATCTTTGTTTTTTAAAGCCGCTGCACCCTCGCCTTTTTTACTGAACGCCACTAAAATCCGGGGGTTGCCGACACTTTTGCGCAGGATGGTCAGAGCGTTGATGTCATCCTTGATCAGTCTGTCGTCAACCTTGGCTGAAATGGTTACCGAGTAGCCATCATCAGTTTTGCCTTCTTTAATGATTTTATAGCTGGTGACATAACCCTTGCTGTGTGAAAGAATCTTGTCGTCTACCAGTGTAGAATCAACGACAGTCGTGCTGGATTTGATGTAGGTACCAACCCCTTGTTCAACGGCACGCCGCATGGCACTTACCAGCGCCTGGTCTTTGTTTGGGCCTTCTCCGGTCGCCTCGACATTGGCAAAAGCGAGTGATGTCCCCATCACCAGGAGTGCAAGCATAATCATCAATACGTTTTTCATCATAACCTCCCTATTTAATTTTCCAGGAACTTCGGTTCCCTTCTGATCGTACTTTGTTAAGTTTCCAGCCAAGTTCGTCAGCAGCTTTGAGGATGTCGCGATCAAGTTGATCCCGTTTCCCTTTGTAACTTATTTCAAAGGTCGCCTTGCCGCCGCCGGACTCAATTTCTTTGGCGGCTGAGACGGCAGTGTATTCTTCCAGGCGGGTGAGGATTGACAGAAGATTTATCTCTTCGACCGGTTTTTCTATGACAATAGTGTATATGCGTCCTGCGTGTGCCGCCTCGCTATAAAACTTTTCCATCGCTCCGGTAAGTGTTGCCGCCATTTTTTTACCGGCGGCGCGGGCGGCCTTGTCAATGGCATCTTCCAGCGTTAGGCCGGTTGATGATGCATCGGTAACCTTTGACGTGATGATCTGGGCGGACGTATTGTCAACCACTTTGGCGGTAACCCTGACCAGAGCACCTTTACTCTCGTCATTATCACGTTTGGTGGTTGTGGTCTTGAAAAAGATGGTGTACTCAGCAAAAAATTTAAGGCCGAATGAGGCCGCTTTATTCAGGACCGGATCGATGTCATGGGTGGCGGCCAGTTGAAGAGAACACTGTTCGGCCGAGGCTTTATCGATAACCCGGTACCCTTTGTCAGTCAGATGTTCAACAAGCCCCTCATACACGTTCAGGCGAGAGTTCTGCTCTGAATCATTTGCTTTTGCTGAGGGGGCAACATGGATGACAAGCAATCGCTCATTAGTGATCTTCTTCGCCTCAATGGCAGCGCATGGAGCGCCAAAGCCGGCAAGACTAACACCTACAACTGTAAGAGCAACCCAATGTTTCATGTAAAATCTCCACAGTGAATGGTCGTTATCATCATAACTACCCCTTTCCGGACGGAAACTATTTTGCTACCGTACCACGCACCCGATAGACAAATTCACCCGATAGTACATCCTCCCACTCAAATCCTCTGGCGGTAGAACGGCTGTCATCCGGCCCGTTAACGCGCTTACCGGGAGTGTAGAACCAGTTCATGATTGTCTCGCCCGAATGGCGCAGTACCAACCAGTATTTACCCGGCACAAGACGCGTATGTTCGGGGAGTGCGAAATCAACCCAATAGTAACCCGGTTTGCGGGTTATTTTATCAAGAGATACCGGCATGGAGCGAATGCCATTTCGGCTGCTCGGCTTACCACCCTCATCCTGAACAACATCGATATAGACAAAGCCGTCTCCGCCAAACTTGCGCATAGCCAGTGCCGCGTCTTTGATGTCAAGCGGAGAATCAATTGTAAACGCCTGGGCATAGAGGTACTTGGACGTAGCATATTCGGCCGTTTCCCTGTCAAAACTCGGATGTCCAACATTGCCGTCGACAATGTACGTCTCCACCAATGAAGGAAAGTCTCTGTTGCCGATCTCAACAGGTGTGCCTGGTTTTGGTTTTGCCGGAACCGGTTTTATCTTGACCAATTTCGGTTTCGGTGGTGGTAGCGGTTTAATAACCGGTTGTTCGTCCTGTACAATCACTGCCGGTTTTTCTGGCGGTGGTTCTGGTTTCGGTGGCACAGGTTCGGGTTTAACTGGTTCCGGTGTTGGTGTCACTGGCACAGGTTCGGGTTTAACCGGCTCTGGTTTCGGTGGCGCAGGTTCTGGTTTAGCAGGTTCCGGCTTGGACGGTTTTGGCTTTTGTGGTGCAGGCTTTCGCTTGGGCGTTGTTGGTTTTGGTGTCGGTGCTACTGGCAACGGGATAATCACCGGTACGGGAACAGGTCGCGCTTCGATCTCTTCTGGCGGTTCATTTTGCGCAACAGTCACCGACTTCATCGGACCGGCCAGCAGATAGGTTGTCGGTTGATCAAGAGCTTCCCGCAGCTTCAGGGTTACCACGTCAGTCGAATATTTCGCTTCCAGGTTGTCACTCATGCGGGGAACGACCGGAGAACCAGACCAAAATTCCTGGACATCATCGGCATCAAGCCCGTGACCGAATTTGACATGACGGGTTGAGGTAAAGAGTCGTGACTGCTGAGGGTCGCACGGCATCCAGCCCAGATCAGGGTACCATACTTCTATCCAGGCATGCAGACCTTCTCCCATCCCCTGCACCAGAGAAGAACCTCGGTTATCCAATGGGATTTTCCATTTTTCTTTAAGAGTCTGACCAATGGAAACCCGCGCAGGAATGCCGGAGGCACGCAACAGAGCGACGGCAAGATGTGAAAAATTCTGGCAATTGCCGGTCCCGGTAGAGAGACCATATAACGCGTCGTATGATTTTGGGTTGTATTGATACTTAATGGCATCTGCTACATGGGTGAGGATGGCGCTTACCGCCTGATGCTCCGTGGTCGCGCCGGCAGTTAATTCGTGGGCCAGTTCAACCACCTGGGGTGCTTCACTTTGTGCCAGCGGGCTTTTTTTCAGAAAACTGCGTTCGCCGTCCGGAACAGCTTTTAATGGGAAAGGCGCCTGACTGGTGCGGGGAGAAATTGTTGCGGTAATGCCGGTCGTATAGCTGATAGTAATCTTGGCATCGCTCTGAAGGTTGCGCCAGATCAGTTTGCGCGAACGATTGCCAAACTTATCGGTTGTTTCTTTTGATTCAGTCGGCTTTGGTGTTATGGCAACCTGAAAATCATCCAGCCGTTGAACGTTGCCGGAATTATTGTAGATGGACGGCACCGAAAACTGGTAGGTGAATTGGTTCAGTGTCTGGTCAACGGTGAACGTAATATTTTTCTTCACCGTAACCGTACCATCCAGCTTCCCCTCAACGACAAGAGTTTTGGCCCACGTCGGAACCGCACTCATTAGGTAAGCGGTGAAAAAAAACGTCAGACAGCTGTTTCTGAACATGTGAGCCTCATATATGCGTACAAGATGGCATTATTACTAAAAGTTCTAAACTTATTTACCGCCATTACCTCATTCGCATACAAAAAGGCGGGGTTGCCGCACAGCCACCCCGCCATTACTAATTACACTGTTATTTCAATACAAATGCAACTTTTGCTGCTGCCATAAAGCTGCCTTTTTGGTCGGCGGAGTAGATCGTCACTGCGTCGTCGTCTGTTACCTGAAGATCGGCGGGGTTCGTCGCGCCGGATGCCTTGATTATCAGCGGGTTTTTGACGCCTCTGGTGCCCAGGGCGGCTTTTGCTTTGTCTACACTGTTGGTATATTCACCGCACCCCTGTTCAACAAGCACTTTCTGGCTGATTTTTGCGGGGTCGTACAGGACATCACCCTTGGTTGCAAAGATTCGGTTTATCAGCGCCGGGCGAAAATTCTGCTCGGTGGCATCGATAATCAGGCCGTCAAAAGCAACGTCGAGTTTGACTTCAGGCGCGATGAACGGTTTTTTGTCTGTTTTTACCGCTTTTTTCAGAACCGGATCAGTGGACAACTTCTCGTAAAAAGTGGAAGCAAATCCTTTGGGTCCGCGTATAGCAACTTTAATTACTGCCGTTGCGATGTCGGTATCCTCATTGTATTCCTGGTGCACAACCTGGCTTCCTTTGACAAAACCCGTAACGGTCGAGACGATAACATCATTTTGCATGATGCTGTCTTTCACCAGTGTGGCACCAACTATAACAATACCTTCCAGATATTCTGTCAGGGCGCGTTGGGCGATGGTGACTGCCGCACGTTTGGCATTAATTCCACGTTGTGCCAGTGTCTTATGAGCCGGGTTTCCTGCCGCTTCGCCATAGAACATTATTGAGTCCTGACTAAAAGCGGTCAGATCATCATGAGCGCCTCCTGCTCCTTTGATGAGTGCAAGTTTATTCTCTTCGAGGAAGTTCTGCGTCTTGGTAATAGAAACGTCTACCTGGACGCCATCAGCATGGGCAACCATGGCAAGCGCCAAGGAAAGCAGGATTGTTGTGATAATGGTTTTCATAGGTGATTCCTCCCGTATTTTAGTAAATATTTATTTTTTGCTTCAGCATGCGAATGGCCAATAGCGCCTCGGCTCCGTCAACAGGTGAATTAACGCGGAACTCTCCGGACAGTTCGCTTTCCATTATACTGCGGCTGGTCATGTTCATAACCGCATTGTAATATGCCGAGGTTGGCTTAACATCTGCGAATGGAGATTTTTCCTGCCCAAAATAGGCGGTAGCGATCTTGTCGTCGCCGGTGAGCTTGATCAGGACGTCTTCAAGAATAAAGGCCATTTCGCCGCGACTGACCGGATCAGTCGGTTTGAACAGATAGGCATGTGTGGTCTCATCGTATTTTGTTTCCATGCCGCGGACTTTCCATTTCATCAGGGTAAGAACTTCTTCTTTAAATGGGTGGCTGGTCATATCTGCCGGGGTAAACTCAGCTTTTTTTGCCGCGTCGGAGGCAAGCGGAATGCGACCGGCCATCAGTTTGTTTATCTTCAGTTCGTCAATAATCAGAGCGGCGAGATCGGCGCGGGAGACCATCTCTTTCGGGGCGATTGACTTACCGACATCACCGAGGGTGATGCCTCCCATAGCCCGGACTATTCTATCCACCCGTTTCCAGCCTTTGTCGGCTTTTTCATGCCATTTCCCCTCACGTTTAGCATTGAGGACGCTGCTGAAAGAGTCGCGGGCTTTCTGGAATTCCCTGCCTTCGAGCCAGGCCACACCCATAAAGTACGGCAGTGCCTCTGTGCCAAGGTAGTAGGAAAGTTTGCGCTCATCAACGCTGAGTTTGACGCCGTCTTTATAAGCGTCGTCAGCATCGTTCAGCCAATCTTTTGGTTTTATGAGGGTATTTGTGCGGACGACCGCTGTGTAGTAATCAAAATTCTGGTCGGGACGTTCAGCCTGCTTTTTTGCCTTCTTCAATTCTTCAGCCACCCGCTCAATTTCAACGCTCTTAAAGCCGGTGTCAGACTGAGCTTTTACCTTTTCTGCAAAAACGATGGCCATGCCGGAATGGGCAATGCTGAACTCATCATCACAGTACAGGGCGCGCTCAAATTTTTCCTGAGCAACTGAAACCTTACCATCTTCCAAGGCCTGCATGCCGACCTGGTAATGATGGGCAGGATTGTCTTCAACTGCGGTGCACTTCGGTGCGACGGTGGAACAGCCGGACAGGAACAGCGCGCCGGTTGCAAACATCAGGGATATCTGAATTAATTTGTCTCTCATCGTTTTCCTCCTCCTTGAATGTTTAAGTCGTGGTGGTGGTGTGTTGGTCACTATTTGTTGAGAATGCCAAGCAATGTTTCAATGGTGCTCTTGTGCTTGCCGTGCGGGTATCTGCGCTGATAAATCTGAAACTTTTCTCGTGCCTTATCCGTAAAAGAAAGCTCCTGAAGGATCTGGCCCGTGTGGAAAAGCGCGGATTCAGCCTGCACGGATTTTGGGTACTCTTCCAGAATAAGCAGATATTCAGCCAGCGCCGCCTCAAGATTCCCCAAGAATCTGGCATAGACCGCCCCACGTTCCTGCCGGGCGTCGCAGCGGATGTCAGCTGCTTTTGTAAGGTCAAGAGCTATCTGGAAGACTTGCAGCGCCTGCTCATATTTTCCTGCGTCGGCAAGGTAATGGCCATAGGTGATGTTCCAACGGGCTATTATGGAAGGGAAGTTATCGGAGGCCAGCCATTCTTCCGGCGCGACTGTCCGGGTTACGGCTTCGAACGCATCTTTGGCAGCGGAAATCTGGGTATTCGGTTCGACAGCGACCGGATCAATAGGAGTGTACCCCCGCGTCGTCTGGGTCATGTACTGCGGTAAAAGAGTTTTTTCCTTGTCGTCATGTCCCTGTATTGCGACACTGCCTTCATTGCCAAAAAAAACATTGGCAGGGCCTTCGGAGAGCATCAAAAACTCTGTGCCCTTGACGCCGGCAACGACATTTTTGTTTTTGAACTTGATTGAGGAGGTCAAGCCGGGAGTTTTGGCTACAGAGGCCCGTAATTTACCTTGGGTAAGTGTAAAAAGCCCGTCTTTGTTTGCTTTGTCAATCTGGAGCCGTGTGAGTTCAAGTTCTGAATGGTTAGCGAGGGTGAGTGTGCTTTTATCGATCAGATTGAGTTCCAACCAACCATTTTTGCCCGTTTTGATCCACCACCCCTCGGACAGTTCCATCGCGGCTTTAATCGGTTGATAGGCGGTGTTGTCCTTGGCTCTGAAATAAACGTCGCCACTAAATTTTGTGACGACCCCTACAGGTGAAGAAAAAGCGGGGGGCGTTGATACTACTGCGAGTAGGGCGAAATATAGAATCATTGTTCTGAACACGATTACCCCCTTACCACCCATTTGAGTGTGATGCTGGATATATTCAGTTTTTACAGAAGTTGAGTGGATAGTATATCATAAAAAAACATGCATACCTCTATACGCGTTGCGTCTCATTAATTCAATTAGATTTTGTGTAATCCGGGCCGATATTTTAATAAATGTGCTCGACAAAAGTTGCGCGTCAACTTTTGTCGCTATGTTGTAATGTACTGTAATCGTTTTTCAAAACCAAATAAACTCAAGTCCTGTCAACTTTTGTCGCTATTAAGTTGTGACGAATTGCGGCTGACAACCCACTGAATTTATTAGGCTATATCGTAACGTCTCGCTTGGCACATTAGTTGTAAGTCTCATTGCCATAAACAGTGTGTATGCCTGGGGGGACTATGAACCGATATCCAGTCAAATTGTGTTCAGAATGTGGGGACCCGATGGAAAAATCAACGTCCATAATCGGCAGATATAATTATGTTTGTCACAACCAGGAATGTAAAAAAGAGGGATCGGTCAGCCTGCGGGAAGAACGCACATCGTACGGGATTTTGCGCCGTGTATCAGTAGCCCATGATGCAGGCCACTTGCGTAGTAGCTAAATGGTGCTATAGTCGCACCCTCATTTAAGGATCCAACTTTTGTACAGCGGAGAATAAATGGACGCCATCACAGTGACTAAAGACCCCATTGTACTGTTCGACGAGCAGGATAATTTTATGCCCGGCATGTCAGTCCAGCTGCATGCCAATGGTTTTAAACGGGTTTTTTGCATCAGCGCCAGCGCCAGGGCACTGTCATTTATGGCAGAAGCACCCGTGAGTGTCGTTATTTACGGATTGTACGACTCTGCTGGCAGGGGTGCAAATACGGAGATACTGAGGAAAATACTTCGTGAATATCCAGATACTACGGTAATTGTTGTATCTGCAACCAATGATCAGGAGACTGCGGTTGAATGCATGAAAATGGGTGCCTGTGATTATCTGACTCAGCCGGTTAACATTGAGCGGCTGATAAAAAGCATCAACCACTGTCTTGAAAAGGTGTCATTTCAGGCGCGGAACCCCTTAATACAGTCGCGCTCAAAGGGTGACGTTCCCGCTGTTTCTGAGGCTTTTTCGTCAATTGTAACCCAGGACAGGAAGATGCTGACGATTTTCAGATACATGGAGGCAATAGCACCGACATATCAGGCCGTAATGATTACCGGAGAGACCGGTACCGGGAAAGAGCTTGTTGCCCGCGCTCTTCATAATGTCAGCGGCCGCAGCGGAGAGTTTGTCACTGTCAACGTTGCAGGCCTTGATGACATAATGTTTTCAGACACTCTGTTCGGGCATGGTCGCGGTGCTTTTACCGGAGCTGACCGCGAGCGTAAAGGTTTAATTGAAATGGCGGCAGGAGGTACACTGCTGCTCGACGAAATTGGAGACTTGAGCAACGCTTCCCAGGTCAAGCTGCTCCGCTTGCTGCAGGAGGGAGAGTATTATCCGCTTGGCTCAGACAGCGTAAAAAGATCAAATGCCAGAATCCTGGTCGCGACTAATTCCAGTCTTGAAAAAATGATTAAAAGCGGCTCGTTTCGCAGTGATCTCTACTACCGCCTCTGTTCACACCATATTCATTTACCCGCTTTACGAGAGCGTTTGAACGATATTCCCCTGTTACTGGAATATTTTTCTCGGATTGTGGCAAAAGAACTTGGGCGGCGCACACCGACGGTCTCTGCTGACACACTTGATATGTTGGGCCAGTATGGTTTTCCTGGCAATGTGCGTGAATTAAAAGGCCTGGTCAGCAATGCCGTAGCCGTTTCAACATCCGGAACACTTATTATTCCAAAATTTAAATCACCGGCTCCGGCCACCCCGCTTATCAATCATGGCTTCACCGATGGCATTCCCTTGCCGTGGGTAACCGGGCCTCTGCCGACACTCAAACAGGCGGAAGACTATCTGATCGGTGAATCGTTGCGGGTGTCTGGTGGTAATCAGCGCGCTGCTGCCGTCATACTTGGGATTTCGCGTCAGGCGCTAAACAAACGGTTGCTGCGCTATCCCCATCTTCTTGAAACCCACGTTTCCCCGCAGCAAACAGCATCCGGAGCTGAAAGCAGTCAACAACCGGGGCCAAAACTGGGATGAAGCGATTTATTTTTTGGCATACCGTGCGCGGACGTCTTCTGCTTTTGGCAATTGGTATTGAATTACTGATGCTGACG
>CAIRND010000421.1 GCA_903879825.1 uncultured Geobacteraceae bacterium | reverse complement strand
CCCTGCTCCACCGCACCTTCAGCCCAGACTCTGCCGCCGTGCCGGTGGATGATATGCTGCACCAGTGCCAGTCCGATGCCAGCGCCGGGGAACTCAAGTTCCGTATGCAGCCTCTGAAACGTGGTAAAAAGCTTATCAACGTATTTCATCTCAAAACCGGCACCATCATCGCGGATAAAATAGGCGTTTTCACCCTCAGAAACCACAGAACCAAACTCGATGCGCGCTGCAGCATGACCACTGGTAAACTTCCAGGCGTTACTAAGAATATTTTCCAGCACCACCTTCAGTAAACGAGAATCTCCTCTGGTCGTAACGCCCTCTTTTATGACAAATGTTACCTTCCGCTGGGGAGATTCAACCTGTAGCGCCTCGGCAACCGATACAGCCAGCAGACTCATATTCACCTCTTCAAAGACCAACTCGCTTCTGGTTACGTATAACAATTTCAATATATCATCAATAAGCTGCGCCATCCTCTGGGTGGCAGCCCGCACCCGGCGGAGATAATCCTTGCCATCCGTGTCCAGTACGTCGCCATAATCTTCCAACAGTGCCAGGCTGAAACCGTCGATGCTCCGCAAAGGTGACCGCAGGTCGTGGGCAACGCAATAGGCGAATGACTCAAGCTCCTGATTGGCCCCCGCCAGCTGAGTGGTGCGTTCGATTACCCTCTTTTTCAATTCGGCATTAAGCCGGTGTATCTCTGCCTCCGCCTGCTTTCGTTCGGTAATATCACGCGCTGAGGCAAAGACTCCGCCGATATTCCCTGAGGCATCATGGTACACCGTCGCATTATAGAGTACCGCCGTTATATGCCCGTCACGATGCCTGATTTCCAGAGGATAATTGCGGACAGACCCATCCTTGAACACTCGTTGATAGCCGTCTCTCGCTTTGTCCGGCTCGGTAAAATAGTCACTAAAATCTGTGCCGATCAGCTCGTGGCGCAGTAAACCTGTCACCTGCTCGGTTGCTGAGTTCACATCGGAAATTTTACCATCAGGATTAATCGTGACAAGAGAGTCGAGGCTGACTTCGATTAAGGTGCGGTTATAGGCACTGGCATCACGCTGTGCCTCTTCAGTCGATTTTCGCCCGGTTTTCTTGTTTCGTCGGTAATTGGCAAAGTGCCATTTTGATTTTAGCATTGTGTCCTCATCCCAGTTCTACTTTGTCACATTACCGTCTCAGCACCGAATTCAACCCCTCCCCGCTCCCTTTATGCCCCAGAGGGTACTTATCAGGGGAGAGCCTTTAAATCCCCCCCTGATAAGGGGGGTTAGGGGGTTGCTTGTGAGTGTAACAAATTAGAACAAGGAGCCTGTCAGACTCCCAGCCTAAACCAGAAAGTCGCCCCCTGCTCCACCGCTCCCTGAGCCCCGACAGTACCTCCGTGGCGATGGATGATGTGCTGCACCAGCGCCAGACCAACTCCGGTACCGGAAAACTCCTTTTCGGTGTGTAATCGCTGAAACGTTGTGAACAGTTTATCTGCATATTTCATATCGAATCCTGCACCGTCATCACGGACAAAAAACGTTTTTTTCCCGTCAATAATGGCAGTCCCGCACTCGATGAGCGCCTCTGCATGACCACTGGTAAATTTCCAGGCATTGCCAATGAGGTTGTCCAGGGCTATTGTCAGCAATCGAACATCTCCCCTGGTTGTGATACCGTTTTGAATATCAAACGCGACCTTCCGTTCCGGTTCCATTCTCTGTAGTTCCGCCGCAATTTCACGGGCAATAGCACTTAAATCTACCGTTTCAAAGGTCAACTCACTTCGTGTGATGCGTGACAGTTTCAAAATATCATCAATAAGTTGTGCCATCCTTTGCGTCGCTGCCCGGATTCTCAGGAGAAGATCTTTCCCCCCTTTGTCCAGTGTGCTGCCATAATCCTCCAGAAGAGCCTGGCTGAAGCCGTCAATACTTCTGAGCGGTGCCCGCAGATCGTGGGAAACCGAATAGGCGAATGACTGCATTTCCTGATTTGCCGCCTTCAGCTGTTCGGTTCGCTCAACCACCCGCTGTTCCAGTTCGGCGTTAAGCCGGAGTATTTCCGCCTCTGCCTGTTTACGCTCCGAAACATCGCGCCCCACTACGGTCAGCCCCTTACGGCAGCCCTGATCGTCAAATATGGGAACCTTGATAACATCAAAAGTTTTTGTTGAGCCGTCCGGGCGCACAATAACTTCATCTTTCCGGCATATTCCACCCGTGGCCCAGACAACCTCATCGTTTTGTTCCCCACCCAGTAATTCCTGCGAATACAAGCGGGAATATGCCGCCAGTTCGGCATCTTTTTTGCCTCGATACTCAACACCCTGAAGGTCAAACATCTTCAAATTATAGTTATTCGCCTCCAGCCATCTCCCGTCACCATCCTTGAAACAGACAATATCCGGCATGGAATTTATTAACGTTCTCAGGCGTTCCTCACTATCACTGAAGAGCTTTGCTTCCTGTTGAAGCTCGACATATCGCGTTCCAAGCAGCGTGACCATCTGTTCCAGCGAGGCTCGAAGCACCTCCATTTCTCCGTTGAAAGTCACATTCACCAGCGCAGGCGTCTGTACATCGCCGCTTCGCACCGAAAGTGCATAGGCTCTCAGTGCCGTAAGCGGCTCCAGTACAATCCGGGAGAAGATCCGGTACAAGCTGAATACCAGCAGAAAATCCAGCAAGACAATACTACCGCAAAAGTAATAAATGCTGGTTTCAAGCTCAGTGTGAAGAAACTTTGTCGTTGCAAAAAGGTAGAGTGTCCCAAGGGGCTGCCCGGAAAAGACAATCGGCTGCTGATGGCTGATAATCCCCGCGTAAGGTGCCATTGGCTCTATGGCAACAACTTCCCAACGGGCGTTACGGCTTCGTGCGTACACCTTGCCATCAGACTTTACGACTATTCCCGAGTAGTTGACGTCTTTCATGCAGCCTTCAAGCAACTTGTCAAGCTGGTCTGTTTCAAAGTTCCACAGGGCCGCCGCTATGGCGGTATGAAGCTGATCAGAATCTACGGCGAGCCTGTCGTGTAGTTTTACCATTTCACGATTATGGTAAATCACCATTGTCACCACGGCAAATAGCATCAAAATCGCAGTCGCAACCATTACGATCGTGGTGATAAACCGAGTAGAGATGGAGCTATCACGCGCCGTCATTACCTACCTCCAGGACAACACCGTTCACCCAAAAACGGCTTTTGTGTCCACGAAAGACACGAAAGTCACGAAAAGTTTAAGTATTAAATATGTACAGCAATTCACCCAAATTGTTGTGCCTTGACTGCACCTACTTAACTGGTTTAGTTCGTGCTTTTCGTGATTTTCGTGGAAAACTGTTTTTGGATTCACTGATTTTTTCGGGATGTCTCCTTGTATCGTTTCAGATGTTTTTTTAGAAGTTTTCCCGATATGCCTTTACTATCAAGCTCTGCAAGTTTCCGGCTGACATACTGCACCAGCGGTGCACAGACAGATCGTTTGCTAAAACCAAAATGAACATCGAGATTCGTGATAGCGGGAGAAAGAGCGATAATTTCATGCGCCGGCGGATGTTGTGTCAGGTGTGCCTCGCCGACATATCGACTCGTAACAAAATAATCAATTCGGCCGCTATCCAGTTTTTGAAAGTTTTCAAGCATGGTAAGCGCTTCCGCTATGGTGAGTTCCGCGCGCCGGTATTCATCGAACCCACCGCCAAAGGTATCACCAACGCTTATGCCTCCTGGATGTTTCTTGAGGTCTTGCCATGATTTGTACGCAAATTTTCTATCTTTACGCACAAAGGCGACGATGGGATTCGGAAAGGCACGATGAGAGGTAAAAGTGAGATATTCAGAGCGTTCAGGTGTTACTCTCAGACTGACAAGAAGATCTATGCTGCCCTGCTCTGCTAAAAACAAGGTGCGTTTCCAAGGGTACACCACCGGTTTCAGGCTGATAGCGGGGGGCAGAACCATTTTTAACAATTCGATACCTGCGCCGTCAAAACGGTCCTCTCCTACGCTCCATCCATAGGGGGGATATTGTGGATTGGTAGAGTACACGATCGATTTGCATCCTTCAGGGATACGAACATTCTCAGCAGCGGATAGAGTGGCCGGCAGGATGCCGATAATCAACCAGACAGCGACGACCAAAACAATCCGTAGTACCGACATGAAGTACTCTCCTGCACTGCAGAGCTTTAACCGCTTCTGACATTGCGTAGTGTTTCCAGAATAATCTCCTCTGCACCGTGATAAATCGGCTCGTCATGACCTGAATAAACCGTATCGATCCTCAATGTAGATAGGCGTCTGAGCGTTTCAATATACTCCGGCGCAAAGACGCCGCCTGCAGTACGGACCCGCAGTTGAGTATCTCCGGAAAACAGTATCCGCCGGGCACCATTATACAGGCAGATCGAATCCGATGAATGCCCCGGGGTATGCAGCACCTGAAGCTGCTCATCCCCGGCCGTTATCAGCTGTCCGTCACGCAGCAGTTCATCGACATCTTT
>CAIRND010000420.1 GCA_903879825.1 uncultured Geobacteraceae bacterium | reverse complement strand
ATGACACACAGGGGAGGTGGTTATGGCTACCAATCAATAACGACATTGGCCGTTTTAGCGTGTGATTACATAGGGTTAAACACGGAGAAAAGGAGAGAACATATGAAACAGCAATTGAAACGTATTTCAGCGGTTTTAATGACAGCTCTGTTCCTATCGGCCTGTGGCGGTGGTGGCGGTGGCACCCCCGCACCAACTTCCGTTACAAAATCTGTTAGCGGCACTATTAACCTCTCATCGGGAGTCGCGGCTGCCAAGGCGACAGCCGGAGCAGACCTTCCGGTTCAGATTAGCTCATATAATTCGGCAGGAGTACTGCTCAGCGGGGGAAGCGTTGCGGCGACCACCAGCAGCAGCGGTAAGTTCAGCGCGAGAGTTCCCCTCGTTGTCGGCGGCTATGTTCTCGTTGACGTTGTAAAAGACGGTTATGCTGAATTCCACCGCCGGATTGACTTTAAAGATACGGTTGACGACATGGATATTCTTGGCACTGTGGACAAAACGACAACCGCTATTCAAAAAATAGCAACGTACTCAAACTTATCCACTGTCGGCATAAAGGCGGTCAATCAGACCTTTTCCTTTGCGGTCATGCGCTTTCCGGACGGTGTAAAAAAAGCGGTTGCAGGTGCAGAAATAAAAGCTGCCAAGGCGAACGGCGCAACAACAGAAATGGGGATTTCCATTCCAGCCGACACGCTGCAAGGCGTGAGCTCATTGAAGGCGGATCTGAGCACCTATGAACCGGCACTTGATTCAGCAAAATTCCCTGGATCCTACACAGCCGACTATAAAGGGCAGCAGGGTAAAATGGTGTCGCTGGCCTTTGATTACCTCAAAATATCCGACGCCGCCAGTGGCGAGTCACTGGGCTCTGTGGCACAAAAACTGGTCAAAGCGGGTGTACAAAAGGCTGCGGTGGCGGCGACGGTTTACACCCGCTGGATTCCAACCAGCAGCTGTGACACACTTTTTCAATATGATGATTTTGATGCAACGACACCCGGTTTCCAGGTTCCCGTCTGGTCGCTTAATCCCAACAGCGGCAAGTGGGAGCTGATCGGCATCGGCACCATTTATGACTCCGCAGATGCGGCAAGCCCCTCGACAACCCCGACGGCAACGGCATGCACCTCAAGCGGCAACTACCTTAAAATTACTATTTCCAACGAAGCATTCCTCAAATTCTGGTGGAACCTCGACCACATTGTGCTCACTCCTGTGCTCAAAAAAGTCTGTATCAACGGCACCATAACAAACGGAGATGCCTCCATGTACGTGAACCTGTATGGCAAAGGCTTCGAGTCCAGCTATATCAAAGTTGGTTCCGACGGGAAATACAGTCTTGAAACGGTTCTGCTCAATGCCAAAGAGGCCAACCGTGCCGCAACCCTCAGCTATACTGACAACTTCGGTAATTATAACTCAGTGGAAGTCACTATGGGTGATTCCCCGACCTGTACCACCAAGGACTTCACCCTGGTAGCGCCGGGCACGGTTACCGGCACCATCAAAAATGACACCGGCGTCGTCGCTTACAAAACGGTGCAACTGAGGGGCACAACGACAAATCGCTGGATTTATACCGACAGTAACGGCGTGTTCACCAGCACAGTAAAAAAAGGCGAGGATATCAGCGTGTACCTTGGCTACAACGCAACATCCTCCGGCACCTTCAGGATAAATGGCGTTACCACGGATTACACTCTCGAAAAAACCGATGACGGTTCAGCGGTAATCCTCAACGACATCACCGTTACCAACCAGGCGCCGATGGCAAACGTCTCCCTGTCCAGCTATTCCATAAAAGTTGGCAAAACGGTGACTGCGTACCTGTATGCCTCCGATGAAGAGGGCGATTATCCCATCGCCTATACCCTCAAGTCCGGAAGCACAACCATGGCCAGTGGCTCCATCGCCAGCGGAGCATCGTCTGCCACGGCAACATGGACTCCTGCGGCCGGATCATATCCGCTGATACTAACCGTCACCGACAGCAAATCAAATAGCCGCGATGTGACCGTGGGCACTCTTGAAGTCGCCGCCGGAAACCGCGCGCCGGTAGTATTTCTGTACGCAAACCGCTCCTATATCCCATCCGGCGACGCGACCAAACAGGTGACGCTCTACGGCTATGCCAATGACAATGACGGCGATTCGCTCAGCTATACCTGGAAGGTGAACGGCACAACAGTAAAAAGCGGCACCGGCCAAAATGGCTATGCAAATGACAGTTATCTGTTCACCGTCCCTCAGGCAGCCAACATTGAAGATGTCTTTACCATTGTCTTCGAAGTATCGGACGGCACGGTCACCGTGAGCCGAACCACAAATCTCACCTATGGCCTGAATCACGCACCAACCGTGTATGTCACCGCTGACAAGACATTTGTGGTTTCCGGCGCCACCGGTACCGCCCGGGACGTAACATGTACGGCAACGGGATATGACCTGGATGGAGACACCCTTACCTATCGTTGGGCAGTGGACAGCGTGCTGCAAAGTTCGGCAACGGCGACCGCCTTCACCTATACCATCCCGACTGCGGCAACTATCGGGCAGAGTTTTGACATTAAAGTCACCGTCAGCGATGGCGCAAAGAGCAGCACCGCCAGCTGCAAAGCCAGCTATGGCCAGGCCGGAGATGTCACCGTTGTGATCCAATAACCCAATCAATCAGAGACAGGAGGTTTATATGTCAATACGACGTCATTATGCCCTTTTGCTGGCGATCGCCCTCATGGCTGCCAGTGGTTCCCTGTACGGTTGCGGCCCATCAGGCGCAATCACCCAGGCTGCGGTTGCCAAGGGAAGTGTTGCCGTTACCGCCACATTTCCCGGCACATCCGGTGCTGTTAAAAGCCTGATTCCCGTGGCCACGCAAGCTATTTATGTGAAATTCCAGCAACAGGGATCCCAACAATCCACCACCTTTTATGATCTCAAGCTTACTCCGACTGCCCCCACCGGCACCATCAAGCTGGCGCCGGGAAACTATTCTGTGACCGCCTACGCATATGACAGCGACGCGGAATTGTCCGGCTATCCATCGGGACAACAGTTGGCATACACCTCGACCGGAGGCGTCATCAATCTGGGCAGCAATACGGTCAACCTGACTTTCCTCAATGGCACCTGGACCCTGGTTAATGCTGCCGGTAATTCTTTACCACTGGTATTGAGTAATGGCATGCAACTGAATGATCTGATAATTGGCGGCAGCTATTATAACGGCGCATACAAATCCGCCTTTGATTTCACCAAACCGATCGGCGGCGGCAGCGCCATGCTGCGTTATCGCTTCTCTACCTATACCAGTGCCAGAGCATACGGATCCTTGATGACTCAATTTGTCGGCACAACCAACACCAATGCGGTCTCTGCAGGTATGTACAACCTGACTCAAAAATGCGGCGAGAGTTATTCCGATCAGAACACATCTCCCTGTGACCCCGCCAGTGGTGATCAGATGATTATGATTTCCGACGGCAATTCTGCCGGGTACGACAGCTCTTCCGGTGGGGCGTATGAAGGCGATATTCTGTACGGCTCTGCGTACACACTTTTGCCCAATGCAGGCGAAACTTCGTTTACTCAAAACGGCACAGCGATCGACCTGATGAGCAAACTCGGTACAAGCTCGGTTTCCGGCGGTACCACCATCACCGGCAGTCTGGTGGAAATTATCGTCAGCAGTGCAAATAAAACATTCTCAACGACACCATCGCCCGCCAAGGTGGCCCCAAAGACAGTCAAGGCTCAGTCCACTAATACTCCGTATACCGGCATCACCGCAACGAGCTATGGCCTACAGATATGTGCAACGAAAGCCAGTCCCAACAAGGGCACATGGCAGTTTTCCAGCCAGCCGGTCACGATTGGCACCGCCACCTGCTATAACAACGGCTATTTATCGTCCGTGTATAATACCGGAACCGGCCTAACGACAATGAATGCAGGAGATTTTTCCTATGGTCTGGCACCGACCAACACGGCAGATTTGGGCGATTACTGCCATGTGTGGGATTACAACCCCACCAGTGCCACCAATAATACCTGCCTGAAACAACTGCCGGATAGCGGCGATGTCTACAGCCCATATAATTTCAGGGCAAAGAAAACAACCACAAAAACAGCGATCAACTACGGTTCGTTCAAATTAAACTTTCATGTTGTGGATACCATGTCCGGCACGGTGTACGTCTATCCGTTTTTAGCCAAGGGCACAGCCAACTAGCTTAAATCTATGGACATACCGGGGACGGTTTTATGCCGCCCCCGGCATCGACGAGGAAAGCAGATCACGTCAATGAAACTTTCGTGCGGCGCTCCGCACTGTTCCCAATACCAGCGACGCACTCATCGTCACGTTCTGGTAGCACGGCGCAGACAAATCGGTTCACACGTTGGCCAAGACAAAGGTTGCAGAGAGACTTACATTGCATGCGATGTAACTAGCTTTATCTAAAGGGTTATTTTGTTTTAGATCCATATATGCCAATTAACGTTGCTAGGTATCTCGCGGAGTATTTCTATGCATATCGCCCGTAACACATTAGTTATAAAGCATTATTTTCAGTATGTGCTTTTGGTGTATTTATTGCTCATAGGAAGAGGTGGTTGTAGAAACTTTTGTGCGGACCTTAAATGAAAGCAAGTCAGTCAGCACATTATGGAATGAAGGAACATTTTCCTTATGGCCTCGCACCGACCGGCAGGGTTTACGTCTTTCCGTTTATAGCAAAAGGCACAACCAACTAGCTTGAATAAGTGGGTAGCCGGGGGCCGCTTTATGTCACCCCCGGCATCGGCGAAGAAAGCAGGTTACGTCAATGAAACTTTCGATACGTATTGCCGGCACGATTATTTTCCTCGTTTTTGCGGCCCCTCTCTCTGCCGTCCAGTCGGGTGACATAAACTTTCGTGCGGCGCTCCGCACTGCTCCCTATACGAGCGGCGAACTCATCGTCAAGTTTCGGCAGCACGGCGCAGCCAAATCGGTCCACCGCAGCGTTGGAGGCACGCTCAAAGCCAGCATGCGTATGCTCAAGAGCGATCTGGTCCGCCTGCCTGAGGGCATGTCTCTGAAAGATGCCATGCAGCACTATCAGAACGATCCAAATGTTGAGTATGCCGAGCCGAATTATCGCGTACGCAAGGCCTCGGTGCCGAATGACCCCCGCTTTGGTGAGCAGTGGAACATGCTCCGGATTTCTGCACCCCAGGCATGGGATATCTCCACCGGCAGCAGCGCGGCCAACGCAACAATCGTTGCCGTGCTCGACACCGGCATTGATTACAATCATCCTGACCTGGCCGCCAATATGTGGGTCAATCCGGGGGAAATCGCCTCAAACGGGGCAGACGACGACGGCAACGGCATTGTGGATGATTACTATGGCGCAAACTTCAACAGCAATCTTCCGCCTTCCGGAAATCCCATGGACGATGACAGTGCCGATTCTCACGGCACCCATGTTGCGGGAATCATCGGCGCTGTCGGCAACAATGGCATCGGCGTTGCGGGCCTTAACTGGAACGCCCGCATCATGGCGGTCAAGTTTCTTCATGGGCCGGAGGGAATTGGCGAGCTTGCCGATGCTCTTAAAGGCATCGAGTATGCGCTGAGCAAAGGCGCAAAAATAATCAACTGCAGCTTTGAGGTATCAGAAGATCCATCCCTGACCGCAGGCATCCAATCCCTGCGGGATGCCGTTCAACTGGCTGAAACAGGTGGTGCTCTGGTTGTATCGGCAGCCGGTAACAGGCATGCAAATCTGGACCTTGAACAGGTGTATCCGGCATCAATCCGGTTGCCTAACAACATTGCGGTCACAGTTTCAGGTTCAAATGATCAGCTCCCCTATTACGCGGACTACGGCAAAAGCGTCATTGACGTGGCGGCTCCCGGCGGAAATGCTTCCAATTCTCCCACCGGCGTACTCAGCACCGTTTCCTTGAGGGATTTTGCCGGTGCTATTCTTCAGTACCGCACCACGGCCGGCACATCCATGGCGGCACCGCATGTCAGCGGACTGGCACTGTTGATCTGGAACATGAATCCGGGCTTAAGTCATTACCAGGTAAAGGCCCGCATACTGAACAGTGTGGACAAGATCGCCTGCCTGACCGGGACAACGATTACCGGGGGGCGGATCAATGCCTTCAGGGCCTTGACAATAGGCGATCTGCCCGCCGTATTTAACGTTACGCCAGCCCGTACCATGCCGGGTTCGACGGTTGTGATCACCGGAGTCAATTTTGGGACCGGCAGTGGCAACCCCACCATCGGTGGCGTACCAATGACCGTAGCGTCATGGAGTGACACCGCCATCAGCGCAATCGTGCCGTCATCGGCGTTTTCAGGAGAGGTCATGATCAATGGTTTCGGCAGCGGCTTTCCGCTGACCATACCTGAGGCACCGGGCGTGACCCTGACCGGGACCCCGCTGAGCGGCGCGCCCTCACTTCCGGTGGTATTTACTGCAGAGCCCAGAGGAGCAGAGACGAGAGTGGTTTCCTACGAATGGAATTTTGGTGACGGAGCCTTTCGGCCCATTGACGGGGTAACATCTACGGCAACTCATACCTTTGATGCAGCGGGAACTTTTGCCGTCCAGGTTCGGATCACTGATGATCTCGGGCGCTCGAGCGTTGGTGAAACACGCGTATCCGTCGGCACTGCGCCAAAAGGCGGTGAAGGATGCTTCATTGCCACGGCAGCGTGGGGAAGTGAACTACATCCAAGGGTGGTTGCATTACGGAGGTTCAGAGACCAGTATCTGATGACTAATCTGCCGGGACGGCTGTTTGTGAAGGGGTATTACGCGGTGAGTCCCCCGTTGGCTGACTTCATAGCAGAGCACGAACGGCTCCGCATGTTTGTCAGATGGGGTTTGGCACCTCTGGTGGTTGTGGCGGAAAGGCTGTAACCGTATCGCTCTGTCGACGAAATGTTATCAGGATTTTAGCTGTTATTCCGACAGCTCTTCCCACTCACCATACAGTTTTTCCAGCCGCGCATTCAAGGCTGCGTGGCGCTCGCCACCTTGCAAACCGCGCTCTGGATCATCGAAGAAACCGGGGGCGTTCATCTCATCTTCCAGCAGTGCCAGCTCTTCTTCGATGCCGGCGATCTGCCCCTCCATCTCGCTCATCCGTTTTTGGCGCGCCTGATCCTCGCGCTTGCGGCGCTTTTCGTCCTCCCGATCCTTAAGTCGCACATCTTTGTGTAGCGGCGGCAATGGTGCCGGGGCGGCATCACCGGACGTTGAGGCTACGGCTGCGCCGGAAGCGGAGATGGCACCAACTACGGCCGGACTGCCCGCTTTTTTACCCAGATAATACTCATAATCACCGAAATAATTCTCCACTCCGCCGGCATCAACCTCAACTACCCGCGT
>CAIRND010000419.1 GCA_903879825.1 uncultured Geobacteraceae bacterium | reverse complement strand
TTTTTCAGCAGACTATTCCATAGAGACGGCCTTACTACTCAAGGAGTTAATTTCTGCTCGTTTTTAGATGTGACTTTCATGTCCTACTGAAATAGTCACGAGCAGAAAATCTTATTTATAGGCGCAATTGTCCACAAAGGTACACGGGGGGTTGTTTCGCCGGAAGCGGAAACTATGCTGCTTTCTTTTCCAGGGTTATCAGCTGAAACCATAAAAAAATGCCCGGTAACCGTTAATGAGGTATACCGAGCATCATTACCTGGCAGATTACTGTTATGACAGTGATTACAGAATAAAAAGCATCTCACCATAGGTTGGCAGTGGCCAGTATTTGGCAGCAATGATTCTTTCCAGCGCATCACCGTCGGCACGCAGTTCAAGCATTTTAGTAAACACCTTTTCCCTGAACACAGCGGCTTGTTTTTCCAGATCAACAATATTCAGTGCGCTTTCAAGGGCCTTCTCAAGTGCTTTGACATTACCGCTCACAGAGGCAAGTTTATCGGATAGCTCTTCCAAAAGTTCCTTCTGAGTCGATACATTCAGCTTACTGGAGACGGCTGTTACGGCATTGATAGATGATGCTACCGTTGTTGCATATTCTATGGCAGTAGGAATTATGCTGTGGTTGGCCATATCGATCATGGTAAGGGCTTCAATGTTAAGGGTCTTCACATACTGTTCGACCATAATTTCATACCGTGAATGTATTTCTTTTTCAGTAAAGACTTTGTGTGCGACAAACAGCTCAACTGCTTCTTTTGTTACCAGTTCCTTCAGCGCCTTAGGAGTGTTAGGAATATTCAGTAGGCCGCGCTTTTTGGCTTCTTTGACCCACTCGTCGGAGTAATTATTGCCGTTAAACACAACGCGCTTATGTTTCTTAGCGGTTTCCTGAAGCAATTTTTCCAGGTCGGCAGAAAAGTTTTTCGATTTTTCGAGTTTATCGGCAAATCCTTTCAACGCATCGGCAATGATTGTATTGATGATAATGTTGGGACCTGAGATAGAGAACGATGAACCGAGCATTCTGAATTCAAACTTGTTACCGGTAAAGGCAAACGGCGAGGTTCTGTTTCTGTCGGTAGCATCCTTGATCAGTGCGGGAAGTGTGGTTACACCGATCTTCATATCTGCATTGACGGAGGATGATTTCACTCCGCCGGCCACGATCTGGTCGATGATATCGGATAGCTGGTCGCCAAGGAATATCGAAATGATTGCGGGGGGGGCCTCGTTGGCACCCAGACGGTGGTCATTGCCAGCATTGGCGCACGAGCAGCGCAGGAGCCCTGCATACGTATCCACAGCCTTGATTGTTGCCATCAGGAAGGTCAGGAACTGGGCGTTCTCATGGGGGGTATGGCCTGGCTCAAGCAGGTTCTGACCGTCATTTGAGCTCATGGACCAGTTGTTGTGCTTGCCAGAACCGTTTACCCCGGCAAATGGTTTTTCATGCAGCAGGCAGATCAGATCATGCCTGATGGCGACCCGCTTGAGAACATCCATAATCATCTGATTGTGGTCAGTGGCAATGTTTGTGTTCTCAAAAATCGGGGCTAATTCAAATTGTCCGGGAGCAACTTCATTGTGCTGGGTTTTTGCGGCAACGCCCAGTTTCCAGAGCTCTTCATTCACTTCTTTCATGTAAGACAACACTCTTTCTTTGATAGTGCCGAAATAGTGGTCTTCCAGTTCCTGACCTTTTGAGGGCATGGCTCCAAAGAGTGTTCTGCCTGCCATCATCAGGTCGGGTCTTTTCAGAAAGAAAGACTTGTCCACAAGGAAGTATTCCTGCTCAGCGCCGACAGTTGAAGTAACCCTGCTAACAGCTGTATTTCCAAACAATTTAAGAACGCGCACTGCCTGTGTAGACAGCGCTTCCATGGAGCGGAGCAGAGGGGTTTTTTTATCCAGAGCCTCACCGGTGTACGAGCAGAAAGCGGTAGGAATGCAGAGAGTTATGACATCCGCTTCTTCTCTCAGAAACGCAGGAGACGTGCAATCCCAAGCGGTGTAGCCTCTCGCTTCAAAGGTTGCTCTCAGGCCACCACTGGGGAAAGAAGAGGCATCCGGCTCACCCTTGACCAACTCTTTTCCGGAGAACTCTAAAAGAGCGCCATTTTCTGTTGGTGTAAGGAATGAGTCATGTTTTTCTGCAGTAATACCTGTCATTGGTTGAAACCAGTGGGTAAAATGCGTGGCACCTCTTTCAACAGCCCACTCTTTCATTGCTGTAGCGACAACATCTGCGATTGTCGGATCCAGTGGCAGACCTTCGTCTATAGTTGTTTTCAGGTTTTTGAAAACGCCTTTCGGTAGCCTTTCTCTCATAATCGCTTGGTTAAACACATTTTTGCCAAACAGCTCCATTGTACTGCCCCCTTTTTAGACATTGCTGTGCATATAATAAGCACATGGTTAGTGAATTATGCTTGTTTTTTGGTCTATTGCGAAAAAGCCACGCTTTACTTGAAATAAAAAGCAATATATGTGCCGAGTTTTAGAAGGGGAATTTACGGGCCTTTTATGGCTGCCATCCAGCCATATCCACCGCGAAGCCAACTTTACGCAACGCTCGTAAATATGTTTACCGGGGGACGTCAACCACTTTTGAAACAAAGTTCTCGCAAGGAGCACTCAATTTTTTTATTTGCCCCACACCTGATC
>CAIRND010000418.1 GCA_903879825.1 uncultured Geobacteraceae bacterium | reverse complement strand
GCAGTTCGCCATTTCATTTCACTATTGGCATTTACTGGACGATTGTGAATTGAAACGAAGAAAGCCTCAAGCACTTGCCCGAGGCCATTCATATCGAGACTACCTAACATGTCATCCAGTGAGCCGCAACCATTCAATTCATCGGCGAAGCAGTATAACGATTCTATGAGCCGTAACCTATGAGTTTGAGTGGATGGTTCAAGACTGCAAATGGAAAGAGTTGACCAGACGGTTGACCAGTAACGAGGTAAACCGTAATCGTCAATCAATAACGGTCCAGTCAGAGTTTGAGGAATATCTTGACCACTGATATATCGGTACATCATCACCTCGACTATGCAACAGTGATAATGACCAATTATACTTTAAATGTGTTGCAGAACAAAAGTACTTATTTATCTATTAAAAGCAACACCTAGAAAATGACGGGTCCGTCCCATAAGATATATTATGTCAAGTACGATGTCCTTTGACATATTATCTGACTGCAATCTTGACCGGCGAAGTAAATCATCAACTGTTACGAGCTAAATATTCATGAGGTGGTATACTCTTGGACAAATAACCCATGCTTTCCCCTGTTAAAGCTTAAACTGTTCCACTAGCCGCTTTAACTCCTCAGCCTGACGCGAAACATCATTAGCAGCTATAGTGGTTTCATGCAGTGCATGATTGTTATGCTGAGCAAGTTCATTCAGGTTGAGCACATTTTGACTGATTTCACGGGTAGTGGCGGTTTGTTCTTCGGCGGCTGTAGCTATCTGACTTATCTGGTCAGTAACGTCATTTATTATGCTTAATATCTCCTGTAATGACCGACCTGACTCCTCAGCATGGATCCCGCCCTGTTCTACCTGGCTGACGCTCTGCTCCATTGAGGCAACCGCATCTTTGGTTTCATTTTGTACGGCTTTGATCATCTCGCCAATCTCTTTGGTCGCACGTGTTGTGCGCTCTGCAAGTGCACGGACTTCATCAGCAACAACCGCAAAACCTCGTCCCTGTTCACCTGCTCTAGCAGCTTCAATAGCGGCATTTAGCGCCAGGAGGTTGGTCTGATCGGCAATATCTTCAATAGTGCCAATAATCGTTCCAATCTGCTTTGACCGTGCACCTAGTGCGTCAACTGTCCTGGCTGCGCTTTGAACCCGCTCGGCAATTGTATTCATTACTGCAATCGACTGGCCAACTATTAATGCGCCCCGATTTGCTTTATTACTGGCGCCACCAGCATTGGTTGCGGCGTGGTGGCAGTTATTGGCAATATCTCCAGAAGTAGCAGACATTTCTTCTCCGGCAGTTGCAAGAGAAGTTGATTGTGACGAAAGCTGGGCAATACTCTCCAGCATTTCTTTGGAGGTTGACCGCAGCTCAATGGCGGAAGAGGCTAGTTGGATTGAACTGCCGGAAACCTGATTGATGATATTGTGCAACTTTTCAATAAAGCGGTTAAGCATTTTTCCGACTTCTGAAATTTCATCATTACCGGAGATATTGATCCTTTTGGTCAGATCTCCCTCTCCATCTGCCAGATCGTTAACTTCATTTAGGATCAACCTGAGGGGATTTACTATGGAACGCCTGACAAGAACCATCAGGGTGATAACAGAAATTCCGGTTACTGCTGCTATAATCCCTACGGTGGAAACCTGTTTTGACAATACAGACAGATTACCGATTGTCATCAGCATCCCGACCTGGCTCTCTTTTTTATTTAAGGCAGCAACTTCGGCAGCAGTCTTAATAACACGGTCACAAGCCTTGTCATATTCATCCATTGCTTTGTTGCCTGCTTCCTGACTTATGCCGTACGCGTCAAACATCCGTAGTCCTGTTTGCCACATAGTGGGCAGTGATGCCTGTATTGATTTCAACAGCAAGGTGGATGCCGCATCATTTTTATTGAGTTCTATGAGGTCGATAACCAGCTTTAGTGAAATGTCGTAGGCAGGCTTGGCCTCTTTTTCTATAACTTCTTTTTCTTTGGTCAGGCTGGCATCGGTGATGAACTGCCAGACATTGGCAACCTGCAGTTGCAGATCCTGAGTAAGACCGATCTCCTTTTGAATACTCTCATAGTTTGTCAGCTTTACCTGTACTCTATTAAGTCCAAATGTCGTTATCAGTGGAATCAGTACGCAGATTAACACTATTGCGCTTGTCATCCCCAAGGCTAACATCAATTTTTTTGAAATATTCAATTAATCCTCCATACATGAGTTGTTTTTCTACATATATCACAACTATGTATGACTACAAATAATTTAGTGTAATAACTTACTTTTCATCCAATACGTCGCGCACTATGGTTGTAATTTCAAGCAGTGTGAATGGCTTCTGAATAAAATGCACACCATCATCGAGAAATCCGTGATGGGCTATGACATCAGCCGTAAATCCGGACATGAAGAGATGCTTTATGTCTGGATAAAGCACTCGCAGTTTATTTGCCAGCACCAAGCCATTCATTTCCGGCATTATCACGTCAGTCATAAGCAGGCTTATGTCGCCTGCATACTCATTAGCTGTATTTATTGCATCAACGGGAGAACTTGTTGGCAACACAGTGTAACCCTGCTCTTCGAGCATCATGGTAGCCATGCTCAAAATTGACTGTTCGTCCTCTACTAAAAGGATTGTCTCAATACCACGGGGCAATTCATCCTTCGCATCATTCGTAAGGATAAGCTCTTCTGCACCCTCATACGTTGGCAGGTACAGCGTGAAAGTAGTTCCCTGACCCGGTTCGCTGAACACACGTATGTGCCCATTATTCTGTTTAACAATGCCGTAGACCGTAGCCAATCCGAGACCGGTGCCCGAGCCGATGCCTTTGGTTGTAAAGAACGGTTCGAAGATGTGAACAACGGTATCCTTACTCATACCGCATCCATTGTCACTTATCGAGAGGAGTACGTACGTGCCTGGAGCAAGTTCAGAATTAACAGTGCTGTGTTCGTCAACGATCATCTTTCCGGTCTCAATCGTAATCTTTCCAATACCATCGATAGCATCACGGGCATTAACACATAGATTAGCCAGTATCTGATCTATCTGGGATGGGTCCATCTTGACCATTCCGGGATTTGACTTCGGCAGCCAGGCCAACTGAATAGCCTCTCCGATGAGGCGCTGCAACATTTTCAGCATCCCGACAATTGTCTCATTGAGGTCAATAATTTTTGGAGCTATGGTCTGTTTGCGGGCAAAGGTCAACAATTGCCGGGTGAGAGCCGCAGATCGTTCTGCTGCGGTATGGATTTCAGAAAGGTGCGCAAAGAGCGGCTGAGACTGGTCCATCTTCATAAGAGCAAATTCCGTGCGCCCAAGGATGATGGTAAGCATATTGTTGAAGTCGTGTGCAACTCCCCCGGCCAATTGACCTACCGATTCCATCTTTTGCGATTGATGCAACTGCGATTCCAACCGGTTCTTTTCTTCCTCACTCCGCTTTTGCAGGGTAATATCGAGCATGATGCCACGTAGAAACACCGGGCGCCCATCCTTCATTTCAACCGAGACAAGATCGTTAACCCAAACAATACTGCCATCCTTAGCCATCAAGCGATATTCCAGAGAATGGTCCTCCCCCTTGACAGTAAGGCATCTGCACAGATTCGGCACCCACGATTTGTCATCAGGGTGAATCCTGTCCTGCCACCATTCAAGGGTGCTCCACTCATCTGAAGCATAACCGAGGATCTTTTCAGTCTGTGGCCCTACATACGTCCATCTGTTTTGTTGAATATTAAATTCCCACGGGATTGCCGAAACTGATTCGGTAAGGAGCTTGTACCGTTCTTTGCCAGTTCTCAACGAGAGCTCCATCTGTTTGCTTTCGGTGATATCTGTGGCAATTTCCATCCGTACCAGGCGATTATCATGCCAGGGAATCGCTTTATCCCGACATTGGTACCAATGGCCGGTAACAGTATTCTGGAACTCCCAGACATACACGCCGGCCGGTTGGCCATTTTCAAGGACCAAACGAGTGTTTGTGCAGAAGGTGCATGGCGCTAATTGTCCGCATTGCAGAGTCTGCCAGCAGATGCTCCCTTCTATATCACCGAACAGATTTTTGCCGTATTTATTTATAAAAAGGAGCTCGTAGGTCTCCATATCAGCCACATAGACAAGTGCATCAATGCTGTCCATGATGGTTTTGAAGCGCTCAGAGACTGCGACCCTTTCATCCTCCGCCCGTTTGATCTCTGTGATGTCGCGAGCCGTCGACAGTGTACCGGTCACTAAACCATGCTCATCCACAACTGTCTTGCACCACCACGCAAGCAACCTGACTTCACCGTCCTTCCGCCGCTGCCAGCTTTCCACATAGAGCGCTTTACTGCTCCCTTCATCAAATAATGGCTGGACAGTTTCATAGGTTCTCTGATTCCCTTCAAAATAATACGAAGCTTCTTTGCTAAGCACATTTTCACCAAAAAATGCCAGACCGGCATTATTGGCCCATGTATAGACTTTATCTCTGTCGACCTCCATAATGATATCCGGGACAGCTGCCAGGATCGCATTCTGGCGCTCGGATACCCTTTGATACAGTTTAGCTGACTCAATTACCGAACGAGTTTTACTGTGCACCTGCCTTCTGAGCACCACTATAAAAGCAAACGCGAAGAGTGCGAACAGTGCCAGCACTGCGACCGAAACAACAAGCCATCGGGGAGTTGAAAATACCACACCACTGCCAGCGTAAGACCATTTCTGACGGGCTTTGTTAAATGGCGAGTCATTCTGATGCTTCCAATTGTCAAGATAGGTATCCAGAAGCACCAGAAGTTCTTTATTTTTCCCCTTGGCAACGGCAAAGAAAATATCAAACGGGTTAAAAACGACACCGGTGGAACGAAGGTCATATTCCTTCTGCTTGGCGACGCCAAATGTGCTGTTCACCACTCCGGCATCTACAGTTTTTTTTGACACCGCTTCAAAAACATCGTCAAATCCGGCCACCTCTACAAATTCACAGGTAATATCGAATTTTTTTACAAGCTCAATAAAATGCCGTGCATTAAAATCACCTTTCATTACCGCTATTTTCTTTCCCTGCACAGCGCGAATACCGTCTATTTCAGATGCTAACGGCACGTACAATTCACCCCATACGGTCAAGAGAGGGGTCTTGACGTAATCCAGAAACTCCGCCCGTTCCGGGGTAAAAGCCACACTTGTCAGGAGATCGACGTCGCCGGCTTTAACCCGCTCAAGCCCCTCACTCCAGGAACCATACACATATTCGAAGCGGATATTTTCACGTTGGGCGATATCCGCCAGAGCATCAACATAGAACCCCTTAACAGATCCATCAGTATCCTTGAATATCCCGGGATAATAGTTGAAAGCACCGACCCGTATGACACGCTGGTCAGCTGCCCATAGTGGAGTGCAACTCATGAAAACAGTTAAGACGAAGAGTATCAGTACAAAATAAATTCGCATTATATCACCCCGGAAAGTACAAAGCCCCAGCACTAATAAAACCGGAGTAACCTGCAGGTTATTGCAACGGTAGACAGCACCACCGCAATGAAAACAGTTGTTGAGGTCAGCAACCTGCTTTGATTACTGGAGAAATTCATATATGGTGAGCCTCTTTCGTCATTTTCGCGAACACTGACTTAATTGTCAATGCTAATAAAGCAGCAAAATAGTATGCATGTGATGCGGTGAGTAAACACCAATGATTAATAAAATAACGAAGGGATTATTATGGCGGCAATATCAGTGTGTAGTGGAGACCACCCATCGTGCGATAACCTCTAACAGGTTATTCTTCTTCACCGGCTTGGTCAGATAATCATTCATACCGGCTGCAAGACATTTTTCACGATCACCTGTTGTGGCATTCGCCGTCATCGCAATGATAGTTACATCGTGATTTATGACGTTAGAGTGTTTGTTACGGATTTCTGTAGTTGCTTCATAGCCATCCATCTGCGGCATCTGACAATCCATCAGCACAAGATCATAGTTTTTCAGCTCTAAGGCACGAACAGCTTCATGTCCATTAGAAGCCACATCTACCGTACAGCCGAGCTGAGTCAGGATTTTCACTGCTACCCTCTGGTTGATAATATTATCCTCCGCCAATAGTACGCAGATACCATGATCAACAGAAAGAGTCACTTTCTGTTGGATTTCATCATGTGAATCGCTCTGAATATCTCTCGAAACATGCTTCTCGAGCCGGGCAGTAAACCAGAATGTAGAGCCCCTACCCTCCACGCTCGTAACTCCGATCGCACCCCCCATCAGCTCTGCCAACTGTTTACATATTGCCAGCCCCAGGCCGCTACCGCCATAATTACGGGTAGTTGAACTATCAGCCTGGGTGAATGGTTCAAAAATTGCGGCACAGCGCGCTTCCGGTATGCCGATGCCGTTGTCACTAACTTCAAACAAAATATCCACGTAATCAGAATGCTCCGCATGGAGCTTAACACTGACGACAAGTTCGCCCTCACGGGTGAATTTAATGGCATTGCCGACAAGATTTGTAATGACCTGACGGATTCTTCCCTCGTCGCCCCTGAGCTCTGCCGGCACATCAGGATCAATTCGACAGGTCAGGGCCAGTCCGGCTTTATTGGCCTGTATCGTCAGCATGTCAGCCGTATCTTTTACTGTCTTCCGCACATCAAAATAACTGAGTTCCAAATCAAGCATGCGTGCCTCAATTTTTGAAAAATCAAGGATACCGCTGATCAAACTCAAGAGATTATCACCGCTTGTACGGATCATCTCGGCGTATTCGCGTTGTTCTTTGCCTAATTCCATATCCAGAAGTATGCCCGCCATGCCGACCACGCCGTTCATTGGGGTCCGGAGCTCATGGCTCATGGTGGACAGAAAGTCACTCTTGGCTCTGGTAGCATCCTCCGCCCTCTCTTTAGCGGCAATAAGCTGTTCCGTAATGTTTTTCTTCTCAGTAATATTTTCTTTGACAGCCAGGTAACTGGTGATGGCTCCCGAATCACTACGCAG
>CAIRND010000417.1 GCA_903879825.1 uncultured Geobacteraceae bacterium | reverse complement strand
TTCCTTTTGCCATCGCTATTCTGACCCGGCGGATCAAGAAATTGCTGCAGTCGTCGCATCTTCATTTGCCTACGGCTCAATCGTCATCATCCTGCGGACGCTGGAAACGATCTTTGCCGAATTGGGCCCGTCTCCGAGCAGCTATCTGAAACAATTTAATCCCGACGCCGCGCTTCGGACTTTTGCTGGTTTCAAGCACCGCTTTAATGATGGTCACGACCTGTGTGCCCTTTTGTGGGGTGTGCGTCAGATGCGGGAGCAAGACGGAAGTATCCAGGCGTTTTTTCTGCGGGGATACGCAGTCGGTGACAGTGACCTGAGCGGTTGTATGAGTCGCTATTCCGCAGCGGCGCTCGCTCTGGACTATTCAGCTGTTTTTAAAACGGCAACCATCCCGGCCGATTCCTACTTTCCCTTTTTGTTCCCCGCCCCCGCATCGGGCAGCGCCTGTAAACGGCTCTGTATGATGCTACGCTGGTTGGTTCGCCCTGCGGATGGTATCGATCTTGGTCTGTGGCACGGGATCTCTCCTTCGCAGCTGGTTATACCGGTTGATACCCATATAAGCCGCATCAGTCGCTATCTGGGGCTGACGGAGCGAAAGGCCGCTGACTGGCGTATGGCTCAGGAAATTACTGCATCCCTGCGGAAATATGACCCTGACGACCCGGTAAAATATGATTTTTCTCTTGCCCATCTCGGCATCAGCGACGGTTGTGACGGCAAAGACCCGAGTCGGTGTACCTTCTGTCCAATTGTCGGAATTTGCGCTCAATTTTCAGCGGACACGGTGCTAAACAGTCGGAATAGCTCAGCGTAAAGATTTGACACCCTCTCCCCTTTCTGATATAGGACTACCGTAGTTTCAGATAGTTCCATGCATTATCGCCATATTCTGTTACCACCGAGGAGTCGCAGATGATAATCAAATGCGAAAAATGTCAGACTAAATTTCGCCTTGATGATTCCAGGGTCACGGCTAAGGGTGTAAAAGTACGCTGCACCAAGTGTAAGCATGTCTTTACCGTGCAGAAAGAAGAGGCGCCAGCGGAGTCATTCGAGCTGGAAAGTGCGTATGCCGGGTTTTCCGCTCCGGTTGATCAAAAGCAAGAGCCGGTTGCAACGGTCGAGCGTGAACAGAGTGTTGCTGAAGCTGTACCGGATGCAGCATCTGCTCCTGAACCGTTTGAACATGTTTCTGGCGGTAGCGAGCCAGTCGCTAAACGAGGAGAAATCGATTTTTCAGATTTTGATTTTAACGCTGGTGACGATGAATCTGATGTAACATCACGCTTTGATCTACCGGTTAATGATTTCACCGCCACAACTATCCCGCCAGTAGCTGACGAACCTCAAAAAGATGTGCCGAATAAGCTTGAACCCCACGCTGATGACATGTTCGGAGATATTGTCTTACCTAAATTCAAACCAACAGGTGAAGCCATTAGCTTCGATTTCGAAGAAGAGTCCATTACTCCTCCACTGCCGCAGAGCGAATCTAAGCCGTCTGATCAGAATTCAACGAGTGAGCGCAGCTCGTTATTTTCGATTGATACAGCCGTAGATGCGCCTTTCAACCTCGGTGACATTGATTTTGGTGATGAACCGGCAAAGGCAGCAGTGCCGGAGATGCACGCGGAAGTTCCTAAGCCAGCAACTAAAATAGTGTTCCCCCCTACCGATGAAATCAGAAGTACGGTGCCGGCATATGAGGCCATGCCTTCGTTTCCAGAGGGCAATTCAGTTGATGAGCAGGAATTGCCGCCTCTGTTGATCGCTTCACGGCGCAAGCAGAGTCCGCTCTTTGGTGCAGTCCTCTCCATCGTTGCGGTATTATTGATCGCAATTCTCGGCTATTTCGGCTACGTATCATTTTCCACTCCGAAGGAAGTCATCGTCCCTGAGAGCGGCAAGATTAGCGTGCGTGCGGTGAAAGCAGTTTACATCGACAATAAAACGGCGGGTGAGTTGCTGGTTATTTCGGGCGAGGCACTTAACCAGTATCCAAAGCCGCGGGCAGCGCTGCAGGTAAAAGTGACCGTATTTGATGCAGCGGGGCAACATGCCGCAACTAAGAATGCATATGGCGGCAATCCGCTGACAGAGGAACAGCTGAAAAGTCTGCCGCTTGATAAAATTGAGGCTGCCATGGGTAATCAGTTCGGTGATTCACTGGCTAACATGGAGGTCGCACCAGGCAAGGCCATCCCTTTTGTAGTGGTTTTGGCCAATCTTCCCGCAGGATCCAAAGATTTTACGGTTGAGCCGGTCGGATCAACCGTTGCCACCGGAAAGCAACCATAAACAACGCGCACCGGATATCCCGTATTGTTCTACCAAAAGGCCATTGACATCTCTGTCAGCGGCCTTTTACTATTCATCAGCGGTATACCAATTGGGCGAATATCGATGTGTTCAACATCCACCGGTGATGAAAGCTGATGCACAGCAGGGAATCGTAGTGACCATGAATAGATACGTTCAGTTTGTTAGGAAAACCACTCGCGGGCGGATTGGCTCGAACATGCCGCATTTGTGATATGGCGACCGCCGTAACTCGTTGACAGGGGGGAATCACCCGAGTAATGTGAAACACTTTTTATGTTATGGAGGTGGGGATGAAAAAGCTTGGGGCAACCAGACTAAATTAAATAGCCGCTGAACCGAGATGAGTGACGGTTGGGCGGTTTTTTTGTTTTCCCCCTGAATAACAATACGCACAAACAATATGACCAGACTTTCCGACATCCCGTTCCCACCCAATATGATGTTTATACATTCGGTAGGTATTTCCACTTTTAAATACGGAGTAACCATACTTGTTGAGGCACAGAATGAGCGGATGCGTGACACTCATGCTTTAAGGAGATAACGACATGAGCAATGTAAAGTTGTTTGAATCTAAACAGATACGGTCTGAATGGGATGCAGTAGCTCAAAAGTGGTATTTTGCAATAGTTGATGTAATTGCGGTTCTTACCGAAAGCCTCGATCCAGGTGCCTATTGGAGAAAGCTGAAAGAGAGGCTGAAAAAAGATGGAAATGAAACCGTGACAAATTGTCACGGTTTGAAAATGACCGCAGC
>CAIRND010000416.1 GCA_903879825.1 uncultured Geobacteraceae bacterium | reverse complement strand
GGTATCATTGAAGCGGCCGGAGCGGTCAGCTGTATCCTGCCGATTGTGGTGCGCATGGATGGCAGCCATGTGGAAGAGGGGAAAAAATTGCTCCTGGAATCCGGCCTAAACGTACAGGTCAGCGCGTCGCTCGGAGATGGCGCCTCAAAAATAGTGCAGATGTTACGACAGGAGGGGCAATAATCATGTCAATACTTGTCAATAAAAATTCCCGGATTGTCGTCCAGGGGATCACCGGCCGGAGTGGTCTGTTCCACGCCAAACAGTGCCGCGAATATGGGACCAGCATTGTAGCGGGAGTCACTCCCGGCAAGGGTGGCATCCATATCGAAGGGATTCCGGTTTTCAATACCGTTTCTGAAGCGGTCACATACACGGCAGCAAATGTTTCACTTATCTTCGTTCCGCCATCCGGCGCAGCCGATGCCATCCTGGAAGCGGTCGACGCCGGCATTGCTCTGGCGGTCTGTATCACCGAAGGTATCCCGATTCGAGATATGGTTCCGGTCAAGGCTATATTACGGGGGAGCACAACCCGCCTGATCGGCCCGAACTGTCCCGGTATCATTACCCCCGGAGAGTGCAAAGTCGGCATTATGCCGGGACATATTCATGCGCGTGGAAAAATCGGTGTTGTGTCGCGCAGTGGCACCCTGACGTACGAAGCGGTCAAGCAGTTAACCGACCTCGGCCTCGGCCAGTCAACCGGTGTCGGCATCGGTGGTGACCCGATTATCGGCATGAATTTCGTCGACGTACTGACACTCTTTAACGAGGACCCGGAGACCGAAGGTGTGTTCATGATTGGTGAGATCGGCGGGAATGCTGAAGAAGCGGCTGCTGAGTGGATCAAGCTGCACATGAAAAAACCGGTTGCCGCCTTTATCGCCGGCGTCACCGCCCCACCCGGCAAGCGTATGGGGCACGCGGGAGCAATCATTACCGGTGGCAAGGGGAAGGCCGAAGATAAAATCCGCACCCTGCAGGAATGCGGAGTGGTCGTTGCCGCCAGTCCGACACTTATGGGAGAGGCTATGCTGGAGGCGATGAACAGGAGTTCCGATGTGTAAGATTGGCAGGTACAAACCGTTTTTCATCTCTTTTTTATTATTTCTCTTCAGCACCTTTCTCTCCCATGCAGAGCCTGTTACAACAGTCCGTGCAGCAGAAAAGGCATACCAGCACCTTGTGATTCTTGGCGATCCCCATCTGCCGGGCAACTATCTTGAGAGCAAAAAAAAGGCTATTGAGACTATCAATTCATGGAATGACGTGGATACAGTAGTTGCCGTGGGGGATCTCTGCGAAGATCGCTGCACACATGAAGAGCTTGGCGCAGTAAAAACTTTTTTTACCGGTTTGAAGCAGCCATTTTTACCCATCGTGGGTAATCACGATTATTTGTATGATGACCGGTTGAACGCCAAGGGCAAACGCCACAAGGCAGGTGCAGATATCCGGGATGCAAAGCTGCGCACGTTCCGGGAGTTATTTGGCTTGAAAGAGAACTCATACGATAAGAAGGTGGGCAACTATTTTCTTATTTTTATTTCTCCTGATGCTCCGGAAAACCTTGCTGCACTGTCGCAGAAACAGATGGAATGGCTACGTTTAGAACTGGATAACAACAAAAAGCGGGCGACGATCATTTTTTTCCATGCACCCCTGGAAGGTACCGTACGAAACAATAATCCAAACTTCTCAGCACAGCCATCCGGCAGGATTCACGATCTCCTCATGGAGTATCC
>CAIRND010000415.1 GCA_903879825.1 uncultured Geobacteraceae bacterium | reverse complement strand
CATGGTGGGCGGATCTGGGCGGAAAGTGAGCCGACCAAGGGTGCAACTTTTTTATTTACTCTGGTGTGAACGTAATAACGGTAACTGTATCTCCGGTCTGACAAACAGCAGGCTGGATGGAGAATAAACTATGAACTATTGTATTCCGAGAATTCTGTGTGTGGACGACGAACCTCTCAATCTCTGTTTGTTACAGGCAACGCTGCTGCCCAGGGGATATGATGTTGTAATAGCAACAAATGGCCAGTGCGCGCTTGATGAAATACGGATGGGCCGGATCGATATCTGCCTTTTGGATGTCATGATGCCGGGAATGGATGGCTTTGAGGTCTGCCGCTCCATTAAATCTGATGATCGTTATCGAAACATTCCGGTAGTGTTGATTACTTCCTTGACAGATACTGACAACCGTATTCGGGGCATTGAGGTCGGGGCCGATGATTTCATCTCCAAGCCGTTTGACAAGGGGGAGGTGCTGGCCAGAATAAAAATGCTTCTCCATGTCAAATTACTGAATAATCGACTCAACTCGGCCTACCATAACATTGCCAGGCTGAGTGCTTTCGGAGAACAGATCATCGCTAATTTCGACCCAGTTAATTTTAATTTTATGGAAAAAATTGACAGCATTGTGCACCAGATCATCAAAAATAGATTTGATCTGTTTGATAGCCCGCAGACCGTTGTTATCGGCATTATTGATGAGACGGCGGGGATTCAGTGGCTACGTTATGATTCGTTGGGTAAGGATATCGATAGAAGTATCATTAAAATGAACCTTGACCGCACGTTGGTGTTCTCCGATAACGATAAGCCGGCAGTGTTTTTTTATAATGAAGATGGCCCGGATTTAGAGACATCAACTCTTGTGGAACGGCTCAGGAAGCATAGAATCCCGGTCTCAAATATGGTGAGATACGCTAACGAGAGCTTCTGCGTGATTGCATTGAATTATGGCCGTGAAGTTACCACGCATGATGCAACCGTGTTAAGCAGCGTTGTCATGCAGAGCCTTTTTCTGAGGTCTCTCGCCGTGCAGGTCAAAGACACGGAATCTGCCTTCGAATACACAGGCTTTGCCCTTGCACGGGCATCGGAAGCAAATGATGAAGATACCGGTGACCATATCGTGAGAATTGGTCATTATTGTGCATTGCTTGCCGCGCAACTCGGAATGTCCGAAAAGTTTGTGCAGGAGATTCGTAGTCAGGCGTCCTTGCATGACGTGGGAAAGATCCACGTTTCTTCAGCTGTTCTGAAAAAAGCGGGAAAACTGACCGATGTTGAATGGCACGAGATGAAGATGCACACGCTCCACGGCTCTAAAATTATCGGAGGACACCTCCGAATGCGGATGGCGGACACAATCGCTCTCACCCATCATGAACGCTATGATGGCGGTGGCTACCCCTATGGGCTTTCCGGGGAACAAATTCCGATTGAGGGGCGCATCACTAACCTGGCTGATCAGTATGATGCTCTGCGTAATACCCGTTGCTACAAGCCAGCCTTTGATCACGAGACCACGTGTCGCATAATTATTGAGGGTGATGGCCGAACCATGCCACACCATTTTGATCCGGTAGTACTCAATGCCTTCAAAGTGTTGAAAAATAAATTCGCTGAGGTTTACGAACAATTGACGTGTTTTGAGAGACATGAAGTGGAGGCAGTTACCGCTTGAGGTGAGGGACTTTGGTTTGTTGACGCAGCTATTTTGATACGTACACTCCTTTCCAGCAGACGGCCGTACCCGATTCGGGTGCGGCCGTCTGCTGGAAAGGGCTACCGAAATATTCTTAAAAAAGCACTCGTGAAATCATGTATGCCACCACTGTTGAGGTGCCGACACCGATGAAGCCGGGAACCATAAAGCTGTGGTTGAGAAGGTATTTGCCGATGCGGGTGGTACCGGTCCGATCCATGTTGATTGCCGCCAGATCGCTTGGGTAAAAGGCGAAGAAAAAGTAGGCATAGCTGGCTGGCATCAGGCCCAGTAACAGCGGAATCGGTAGGCCGAGTGCCAGCCCAAGGGGGAGGGTTATCGCAAGGGTGGCCGCTTGACTTTTGACAAAGGCGGAGATACAGAAGGTGGCGATGGCAAAGGTCCAGGGCGCCATCTTGACCATAATGCCGATGTTGTCGATCAAAAATTTCTTGTTGGCGGTGATGAAGGTATCACTCATCCAGGCGATGCCGAAGATGGAAACGACTGCGATCATGCCGGCGATAAAGACGCTGGAGTGGGCGATGTCTTTGGCTTTGACGTTGGCGGTGAACATGATGAACGCCCCGAAGGCAAGCATGACGAACTGGACGACGGTGGTCATGGCGACCGGTTTTTTGTCAGCTGCCAGTGGCAGCAACTCGGGTACGCTGGCCAGCAGAATGATCGATCCAACACCGGCGAAGAAAAGCGCTACCGAAATTTTTGCACTGGTGGAGATCTTTTTATCCAGAGTCGTAACATCCGCATCTACCATTTTTTTGAAATCCGGGTCTTTTAACTTTTCCTGATATTCCTGATCCTTATCCAGATCCTTGCCACGATTGAAGCTCCACACTGCTGCAGCAAGCACACCAATGATGCCGGCCGGCATGGTTACGGAGATAATATCTATGAGCGTCACCGGGTGTCCGGCCTTGGCGGCAAACCCCAAAAAGAAGGTAACGGCTGCAGCAACCGGACTGGCGGTGATACCCATCTGTGAGGCCACGCTGGAAATTGCCAT
>CAIRND010000414.1 GCA_903879825.1 uncultured Geobacteraceae bacterium | reverse complement strand
CGTCGACTTAAAGCTTCCAGGCGGGAAATCATGGTCTGCAATCTGCCCGCATTAACCTGTAACTCTTTTAAAGACGCTTCATAACTCATGCGATCTTGACGAACCTTGCCGAGATACGCAGCTTTTTTACCTTTTTCAACCTCGATTTCATGCTTCTTTTGAACGATACCGGTCATAATGTGTTCTTTTTTTACCGCATCACGCTCCAGATCGGATTTAAGGTTCTTTAGTTGATCGATTTTCTGATTGTATTCGACAAATATTTTCTTGTCGTTATCAAGAATAGATCTCATATAACGAATATTTTCGGCAAGTTGGGGAAACGATTCTGCAGAAAAAAACATTCGTAGCGCACCAAGTTCACCAGCTTTGTACAATGACGACACGCGCCGTTCAATCTCCATTCGCTTGCGGCTAGCTTCTTCAGACACTTTTCGAATCTCGCCTCCCGTACGTTCGAGATTTGATTCAACACCACGGAGATCACGTCCAAGCCGACCAAGATCAGATTCTTTCTGCGCAAGAGCGCGTTGAATGCCCTGAAGCTCAGTGGAAACAACCGCTTCAACTTTACGTGTTTTAGAAATAAGCTGCTTTTGAGCTTTAATTTCCTGCTTGACTCCGCTTAATTCATCTTTTGGGTTTTGGGCAATTGCAAAAGAAGGGGCCACCAGCAGCAAGGCACATATATAACACGTGAGCTTCATCAATTAGACGCTTATAAAACGCTTCAGTGAGGTAAGACTCCCAATAAAGCCCAGTACGGCGCCAGCCAGCAAAATTCCAGCAATGTACTCTCCGGGAAGAAAACTCAACCCTGAGGTGGTAGGATTAAAAGTAATAAAACTGCCAGCATTTTGCAGAAAACCTTCAAAAAAACCAAATAGCAGCAGCGTAGAGATCATGGCACCAGCCAGACCCTGTATCAAACCTTCCAGCAGGAACGGTGCCTTGATGAAAAAGCGGGTAGCACCAACGAGAGACATGACCTCCAGTTCGTCGCGACGTGAATAAATGGTGAGCTTAATCGTATTTGAAACAATGAAAATAACCGCAATTATCAAAAAACCGCCCAGCAGGGCGCCAACCAGGCGCATAAAATTTAAAAACGAGTTAAAGCGTCGTACCCATTCTTCACCATACTGCACCTCTGTAATGCCAGGGATCCGTTTGAGAGTTGTGACAAAACTTTCAACAGTCACCGTGTCACGATGAGTACGTTTTAGTGTGATTTCAAGCGACGTAGGCAGCACCTCGGGACGAACACCCTCAAGAAGTGTTTCCTGACCTCGTAAGCGACTTTTAAATCGTTTAAGAGCTTCATCGCGGGAAACATAACTGACTCGGGAGACACCGGAGAGTGCGGAAATTTTCCCACGAAATGAGGTTTGATCTTGAGGTGTCAATTCCCTGTCAAAATAAACGGTAACCTGCACCCGTTCACTCCAGTTTTCTGCAGCGTTTTCAAGATTGACAAAAATGAGCAGAAACAGAGAGACGATCAACAACGCCAGCGTGATCGTCCCAATGGTAACGACATTTACAAAAACATTTTGACGAATATTTGTTATCGCCCGCGAAAGAAAAAACAGTGCTCTTCCGCCATAACCGTCACCGGCAAGCGAAGGACGCCTAAAAGGTTTGATCGTCACTGGCTGTTTGCTTTTCCACTTGTTCAACGATTTCTCCTTTGAATAACGTTATCAGCCGCTTATGACTCTGTTCTATCAATCGCCGGTCGTGTGTCGCTACAACTACCGTAGTGCCGCGTATGTTCGCCTCTTTGAATATGGTAAGTATCTGATTTTTATTGGCATCATCAAGATTTCCGGTCGGTTCATCGGCCAACAGAATTTTTGGATCATTCACCAGAGCCCTGGCAAGGGCAACCCGTTGCTGTTCTCCACCTGATAAACGCTGTGGCGAAAGGTTATATTTAGACTCAATGCCCATCTGTTTGAGAATATGCATGGTCTTCTTGCCGATATCCGCCCTGCCCCACCCCAGCACTTCCAGAGTTATGGCAACGTTTTCAAATACGGTACGATTTTGCAGCAGTTTGAAATCCTGAAATACCACTCCGATGGTTCTTCGTAACAATGGAATCTGAGAAGCCGAAAGATGGGAAATGTTTTGCCCGTCAATCAGTACCTCACCGCGATTTGGTGTAAGCGCACCATAGAGCAGTCGCAGAAGCGATGTTTTACCCGCACCGGAAGAGCCGGTCAGAAACACAAACTCCCCCTTGCCGATGGATAAATTGACATTGTTAAGCGCCGATGCATCCTGTTGGTACGCGAGCGACACGTTATGCAGTTGAATCATGGCGCTACCACTCTCTGTATGGCGTATTGGTTGTGGGGCTCAATTTGTCCGAGCCACTTTTGACATCATAGACTTTACCAATATCAGTTATCCCGGTCGGAGCGCTGCCAGAGGAACCACTTGATGAACCCGAAGGGCCAGGTGCTGGGGGTGGAGGAGGATCAACCGGTTCCCAGGTTGAATTACTGCCGGTAAAAGGATCTTTGGGGATTTCACGCATATACTGCTTTTGTTTTAGTTCATCAATAGTATCCGGGTATTTTCCCTGGTCTGCATAGAATTGGTCGATAGTGTTCCTGAAATTATAGAGGGTTTCCCGCAATACCGCTTCTTTTGCCTTGATGATACCCCACTGATAATTAGGCACAGCTATAGCGGCCAGTATGCCGATGATCGATACCACAATCAAAAGCTCGATCAGGGTAAAACCTTGACGATATAACCTGCTTTTTCCTTTGTAAAAAAAATGATTCAAAGTTTTACCACTCTCAATATTTTAATTTTCCATCAAGTTTTTTTATAATGGCCGCTGCCGAACGCCATGGATGTCAATTACTGTAAAATATCCATTGATTTCAAGTCCATTTTGGAATTGTGCCAGAAGGATTTTGGCAGCTTGTTCAGGGTGTTCCAAACCTGTTCTGAAGTAGACAACCCCTTCAGGCATAGATTGCCTGTATTTAAAAAGTAGCTCTCCATAGTCTCTGTCAAACGTCAAAATAACCATACTGTTACGACAAGCTATTGCAAGCACTTCACTGTCGGAAATCCCCGGTGACTGTTCAGCAATACTCACTACTTCAAATCCAGCCTTTTTAAGAAGTATTACGCTGTGTCGCGGGAAATTTTCATTCGCCAAAATAACAGGCTTCATGCAGCTTCACGGTACGATGGATACAAATTTTCCTGTTTCATGCATTCGGCAGTAAACAAAAGTACCGCTCTTAATGACATATTTGTGAGGTGAGGGTAATTTTCAAGAATCATATTTTCCGTCCAGCCTTCTGCATACAAGTCGAGAATAAATGAAACCGAAATTCGTGTTCCTTTGATCACAGGCTTTCCAAGAAGTACTGCGGGGTCTGAATGAATGTACTCATGCCATTGAGCCATATAGCATCTCCTTTTGATTCAAAATGAACAAAGTTTATGGGTATTGCTCACGTTATTACCATTCATTATACTTAGTGCCATCACTAGCGGTTCCTGTTTGCGGGGCGAATACATCATAGACATCATCTCCACACCAGGTAGATGAGTTTGGTTCATCCTTATAGCATCGTAGTTCCCAGCCCCATTGTTTTTCGTCGCTGGCACTTTTTGTATCAAGGGGGTTGAGTACTTTCCTTCTCAGAAACTTAATCTTACCCGTTTTTGCATCTCCAAATTCATGTCCGTCGACCAGTTCTTGCAGATCTTTTGGACAGCCATTACCTGCTTTCAAAGGGCCATCAGGCATCTTGTCAAAATTTTTCTTATAGTCATCAAGGGCGATACGGATGATGCGAAGGTTTCTCCGTAATTCAATTTCTTTTGTCCTGACCGCTGTGTTGCGAATTAATGGCATCACACCGGCGGCCAGGATACCAAGAATAGTGATCGTCACTATCAATTCAAGCAGAGAGATTCCGCTACGCGACTTTAACAGTTCCAAGACAACCCCTTAAAATATCTACCAACTTTCGTGATACGCCCTGTAAATCTTTTTGTGATCGTTTTTTGTAGGTGATTCCGCTATAAATTGCCATTGGCTGTATTTGGTTATCTTATCACCCACACCTGGCGGCTTTGTCGCCGTAACATTCGAAAAGACAGGACGCAGTTTTTGCGGATCTGGAGTAACAATTGCGCCCATGTTTTCCAGTGCAGTATCTTTGAAGTCTGTTCTAAATGGAGT
>CAIRND010000413.1 GCA_903879825.1 uncultured Geobacteraceae bacterium | reverse complement strand
CCAACCGGATGACATCGCGTCGTGGATCAAGCTTAATACCAACGAAAACCCCTACCCGCCATCGCCAAAGGTTGTGGAGGCTATTTTGGCGGAAGTCGGCAGTGACGGGGCATCGTTGCGCACATACCCGAGTGCTTCCAGCCAGAGGTTACGGGAGGCGGCCGCAGAATTATACGGTTTTGATCCCTCCTGGATCATCATGGCTAACGGCTCCGATGAAGTACTCAACAACATGATACGAGCAAGTGCCGGTCAGGGTGAAGAGGTCGGTTATGTTCACCCGTCCTACTCTTATTATTCTACGCTGGCAGAGATTCAGGGCGCGACTGTTGCCACCTACGGGCTCACCGATTCGTGTGCGATCGAAGCGTTTCCCCACAGCTATAACGGCAAAATATTTTTTCTGACGACGCCCAACTCACCGCTTGGCTTTGCTTTTTCGCCCGCGTATATCGAAGAACTGGCACAGAAGTGCGGTGGACTGCTGGTTATTGATGAAGCGTATGCAGACTTTGCCGATTGGAACGCGCTCGAGTTGGTAAAAAAATACGATAACGTCGTCGTAACCCGGACACTGTCAAAGAGTTACGCTCTGGCCGGCATGCGCCTGGGATTGGCAATTGCCCGTCCTGAAATCATTGCCGCACTGGATAAAATCCGCGACCATTACAATCTGGACAGACTGGCTCAGGCCGCGTGTGTTGCGGCGTTGCAGGACCAAACATACTTCCGCGAATCCTGCCGCAAGATCATAGAAACCCGTCAGTGGTTCACTCGGGAGTTAACGGGCATCGGTTACGATGTCATACCATCACAGGCAAATTTCGTGTTTGCCTCACCACCGGACAAGAACGGTGCGAGGGTGTACGACGGACTGTACGAACGTAAGATTCTTGTGCGACTGCTCTCCGATCCACTCCTGGCACATGGGCTCAGAATTTCAATCGGGACACGAGAAGAGATGGAAGCGACACTGACAGCGATAAAAGAAATTGGGTAATAAGACTTTGGGGGAGCATATGTCACGTACAGCAACAATTGAACGAATCACAAAAGAAACCAGAATAAAGCTGTCGCTCACTGTTGACGGCTCTGGAGCTGCCACCATCTGCACATCAGTTCCGTTTCTCGACCACATGCTTAATCTTTTTGCCCGTCATGGCCTCTTTGATTTGAATGTCGAAGCGTGCGGCGACATTGACATTGATTTCCACCATACAGTTGAAGACATTGGTATCGTGTTAGGCGAAGCGTTTAAACAGGCGCTGGGAGATAAAAAAGGTATCAGACGCTATGGACAGGCGTCCGTACCAATGGACGAAACTTTAGCCAGTGTAGCGGTGGATATCTCGGGAAGACCATATCTGGTCTATCATGTCAATTTGCCAAAAGTTAAAATTGGCGATTTCGACGTCGAACTGGCGCGAGAGTTTTTCCAGGCATTTGTCAACCATTGCGGACTGAATCTCCATATCAACGTTATGTATGGCGACAATGTCCACCATATCATCGAAGCCTGTTTCAAAGCCTTTGCCCGTGCGATGGACGCTGCCAGCCAGCTTGACCCACGCGTGGAAGGCGTCATGTCAACAAAAGGCGTGCTATAATTTAGCTGTTTTTCCAAAAAAAGGGCGGCCCGAATACGGAGCCGCCCTTTGTCGTTTCTGCAGAGTGAATCGCCTACTTGATTTCCTTCAGCAACTCCTTTGCCTTCTTGGCCTCCTCGCTTTTCGGGAACGCCTCAATCAATTTTTTCAATACAAATTTGGCGCTTTTGGGATCCTTTATCTCATTAAAGGCCATCGCCTGCTTCAGCATAGCGGCAACCACCTTTTCTTTGCCGGGATAGTTTTTAATGACATCCTGATACGACAATATGGCTGATTCAAAGTTTTTTTCGCTGTAGTGGGTTTCACCAATCCAGTACAGGGCATTTGCCGCCAGATCATGCTTGGGATTCTGGTCAAGAAACCTCGTAAACTGTTCCCGCGCTGCAATTACTTCACCTGCTTTAAATAAATCGAGCCCTTTTAAATAGACCGAATCGGGAGTAGGAGGAACCTCTTCCTTTTTCGCCTTGGCAAGATCCATCATTTTTTTCGAGAGCGAATCAAGGAGTGCCTGCTGTTTTAAAATTCGCTCTTCCAGGGCGATAATGCGCTTGTCGGCGTCCTCGCGGTATCGCGCCAGCTCTTCTGCAGGTTTTTTAACGGCGATAACGGTATCATCTAGCTTACCGTTCATTACCTGCATTTCACCCTTTGTGCTGTCTATTGTGGCCTGAATGTCGGCTGACATTTTACGAACAGCAGCCACATCAGTCTTAAATCCCTTTTCGATAGCTTCAACACTTTCCTTTAGTTCTTCACGAACGCTAACAAGGTCCTTGTCGAGTAAAAGCAGCCTGCCGCGTGTTGAGTCGATATCACTTCTGGCGATTTCAAAGGCGCTCTGTGAGGCGCACCCAGCAAGAGATGATACGAGAAGCAACACTATGACGTTCATATATTTCATGAAATATCCCCCTGAATCAGTATATACACGGCGCACATATAGCATGAGTTACGTCAGTTGACAAGTTTCTGCAACTTCTCCTTAAATCCGCTAACGGGAAACAATAATCACGAATAAACCGGATTTACCCTTGACAAAAAGGGGTCATTCCATTAATTATCTACCGTTTTTGGACTATACAGCAAGAATACCATCAAATGGTTATTCATATTTAACAGGGGGAAATGAAAAAATGGAACAGTATGCAATTGTTTTTGCACTCGCATGTGCTGCCGCAGCCGTTGCTTACGGCCTGATTACGGCGAGTTGGATTTTGGGTCTGCCACAGGGCAACGACCGGATGAAACAGATCGCCGCAGCAATTCAGGAAGGGGCTGGCGCCTACATGAAACGCCAGTACACAATCATCGCCGTAGTAGGCGTGGTAATGTTCATCGCTCTGTTTGCTACTCTTGGCGCTAAAACCGCCATCGGCTTTCTGGTCGGCGCTCTATTCTCGGGCCTGACCGGCTTTATCGGGATGTTTGTTTCAGTTCGTGCCAACGTGCGTACGACTGAGGCCGCCAAATCCGGCATCACCAAGGCACTCAACGTCGCTTTCAAGGGTGGCGCTATTACTGGCATGCTGGTCGTTGGTCTTGGCCTTCTCGGCGTTGCCGGTTACTACATGATTCTTCTTAAACTCATGCCGGGAGCACCAATTAAAGACGTAGTTACTCAGCTCGTAGGCCTCGGCTTCGGTGGCTCTTTGATCTCTATCTTTGCCCGTCTTGGTGGCGGCATTTTCACTAAGGGCGCAGACGTCGGCGCTGACCTTGTCGGCAAAGTCGAAGTTGGCATCCCTGAAGATGACCCACGCAACCCTGCAGTTATTGCAGACAATGTTGGTGACAACGTCGGCGACTGCGCCGGCATGGCAGCCGACCTGTTCGAAACCTACGCGGTAACTCTGATTGCAGCCATGTTGCTCGGCGCCATTACGTTTACCGGCAATGCCAGCTCTGTCAGCTACCCGCTGATCCTGGGTGGCATCTCGATTATTACCTCCATCATCGGCACCTACTTTGTTAAACTTGGCGCCAGCCAGAAAATTATGCCAGCGCTGTACAAGGGGTTAATCGCTTCAGCTGTACTCGCATGTATCGCTTTCTACTTCGTCACGGTTCAGATGTTCCCGGCCGGACTAACAAACTCCGCCGGCGTAACCTTCAGCGCCATCAACATCTTCATTTCGGCTATCGTTGGACTGGTTGTTACCGGTGCTATCTTCTGGATTACCGAGTACTACACCGCAACTGAATACGGTCCAGTACAACACATTGCCCAGGCTTCCACTACCGGTCACGGTACAAACGTCATCGCAGGCCTCGGCGTTTCTATGAAATCAACCGCTGCACCGGTGATCGTCATCGCTGCCGGCATCATCGTCGCCTTCCAATGTGCCGGTGTTTACGGCATTGCCATTGCGGCAGTTTCCATGCTCTCCCTCACCGGTATTGTCGTCGCTATGGACGCCTATGGTCCAATCACAGACAACGCCGGTGGTATCGCCGAGATGGCTGAACTTGATGATTCTGTTCGTGCCGTAACCGATCCACTTGATGCTGTCGGAAACACAACAAAGGCCGTTACAAAAGGATATGCAATTGGTTCTGCCGGTCTAGCCGCAGTCATCCTGTTCACTTCCTACGTTGACGAGTTGAATCACGCACTGCAGCTTGCGGGAAAAGAAATCATCAAATTCGATCTTTCTGACCCTTACATCATCGTTGGCCTCTTCATCGGCGGCATGCTTCCTTATTACTTTGCCGCGCAATGTATGGAAGCGGTCGGTAAAGCAGGCGGTGCTGTTGTTGTTGAAGTACGTCGTCAGTTCCGCGAAATCAAAGGCATCATGGAAGGCACCGGCAAACCGGATTATGCCGCCTGTGTTGACATCGTTACAAAAACCGCTCTGAAAGAAATGGTTATCCCCGGCCTGATCCCGATTCTCGCTCCGGTTGTTGTCGGCTTCACCCTCGGACCTAAGGCTCTTGGCGGCGTAATCGTCGGTACTATCGTTACCGGTATTTTTGTTGCTATCTCCATGACCACCGGCGGCGGTGCCTGGGATAATGCCAAAAAATACATCGAAGATGGCCACCACGGCGGCAAGGGTGGCGAAGCCCACAAGGCTGCTGTCACCGGCGACACCGTTGGCGATCCCTACAAGGATACTGCCGGCCCGGCGATCAACCCGATGATCAAGATCATCAACATTGTTTCGCTGCTGATCGTACCTCTTCTCGCTAAAATGATGTAGTTTCACAGATAATATCGCTCAAGCACGGCGGTACGGGGATTTGCCCTGTACCGCCTTTTTATTTGCTTTCAGCGTCAAAAGGGATATAATTCGCCAGTTTTATATCCAGACAATAAATAAGCACCTGATATTTGTGAGGTTATCTATAAATGAGTACTACCGTTAGCAAGAAAATGCTGATTAATGTCATGCATCCCGAAGAGACTCGCGTCGCCATTGTTCACGACGGTCGTCTGATGGAGCTGAATATAGAAATCAGCGGCAAAGAACAGATCAAAGGCAATATTTACAAGGGTGTCGTTCTTCGCGTTGAACCGGGACTGCAAGCTGCCTTCGTTGATATTGGCCGTGCTAAACCCGGCTTTCTCCAGATTGGCGAACTTCATCCTGATTTTTGGGAATGGCGCGAGGATATTCCGGAAGAGCAGCGCAAACGCCGACCCCGCATCCAGGAAGTATTACGTCGCGGCCAGGAACTTGTGGTACAGATCGAGAAGGACGAGCGCGACAACAAAGGTTCGGCACTTACCAGCTATCTTTCCCTTCCGGGACGTTACATGGTCATAATGCCGGGCAGTGATTCAACCGGCATCTCCCGCAAGGTTGAGCAGGAAGGAACCCGTAAGAAGTTAAAAGAGATCGTGGCAGCCATGAGTATACCAGAAGGGATGGGGTATATCATCCGTACTGAAGCGGTGGGGCGTTCTCCTGAGGAGCTGCAAAAAGACTTCACGAATCTGACTGATCTGTATGACTCGATCAAACGTAAAGCTTCTGAAATAAAGGGCGCAGGAGAAATATATCGTGACAGTGGTCTGATCATCCGCACTATCCGTGACTACTTTTCAGATGATATTGACGAAGTGCTGGTAGACAGCAAGGATGCCTACCGTGAAGCGAAGGATTTTTTCCGCGACACCATGCCTGCCTGTGAAAAGCGCGTTAAGCTGCACAAGGAAAAACGTCCCATTTTCTCCCGTTTTCAACTTGAAGAGCAGATAGATCAGATTTATGAAAAGCGTGTCGCGCTCCCCTCCGGCGGGTCATTGATTATCGAACCAACTGAAGCGCTGGTCTCAATTGATGTCAACTCGGGCAAATCGAGCGGTGAGCGTGGCATTGAAGACACCGCCTACAAAACGAACATGGAGGCGGCAGAAGAGGTTGCCCGGCAGTTACGCCTGCGCGACCTTGGGGGGCTGATTGTCATCGACTTCATTGATATGCGTGAAAACAAGCATAATCATGATGTAGAGAAGACCCTTAAACAAGCTCTCAAGATGGATAAGGCCCGAGTCAATCTGGGACGCATTTCCGAGTTTGGTATTATGGAGATGTCGCGCCAACGGATCGCCAAAACACTGAACGACGCAATCCATCTTGAATGTCCTCACTGTGAAGGGCGCGGCAAAGTCAAATCAGTCGAAGCGATGGCAGTATCTTTTCTGCGCAAGGTTCACGCTGCAGCGGCCAAAGGTACCATTGCCGAAGTACGCGGCGGCCTGCCGCTTGAAGTGGCGTACTATCTGCTTAACCGTAAAAAACGTGAATTGACCCAGATCGAGAACGATTACGAAATCGAAGTAACCGTCAAGGGCAAAACATCATTCCTGCTCAACCAACTGGAACTTGATACGGTGAAACGTGAGAAGCCGAACCTTGAAGATGTCATTAAGAGTGAGGCAGAAGCCGAAGAAGCACATAAGCCGGTGATACCAAGCACTCCTGTTCCGCAGATAGTTGCTGATGAAGAGCACAAGGAAGAATCTGCCGCTCCGGTTGAGGGAGTAAAAAAACGGAAACGGCGTAAAAAGAAGAAGAAAGCCGTTGGTGATATAAGCCTTGAAGCGACAGCAGCAGACGTGGTCGACGCAGAAGGCGAACATGATGAGACACCCCAGGTAGAAGGCGCTGATGTAGTGCTTGAATCTGAAGAAGTTGCTGTGCCGGAAGTTGGTGACGACGCTGCGGATCAGGCGGCCAAGCCTAAAAAACGGAAGCGGCGACGGAGTCGCAGTAAAGCTCATAAGGCTCTGGATGCCCCGGCAGAAGAAGCAGCAGACGCAACAACAGTAGAGTCTGCTGTGATGGAGGAAGCTATCCCCGTGACAACACAACCAGAGGTAGTCGAAGCCGCAGTCAAGCCGAAACGGGCCCGACCACCACGCAAGAAAAAACCAGCTACCGCTGTTGAAGTACCGGCTGTTGAAGTACCGGTTATTGAAACACCAGCTGTTAGAGAGCCTGTCGAGGAAGCACCGGTACCGGTTGCGGCCAAACCACGTCGGCGTGCCGCACCTAAAAAGCCAACAGCCGTTGTTGTTGTTACGCCTGAACCGGAAACTGCACAACCAATAGTGGAAGCAGCACCGTCCAAGCCGGCTCCAAAACCACGACGCAAGAAGAAGGTTGAGGAAGTTCAGTAAGCAAAATCTATAACCTTCTGTGTCACATGGAGAAATACATGCAGAAATTTGTTCACTATATTTTCTTAGCTTTTTTTGTTACGTGTATTGCCGCCTGCGGTGGTGGATCATCAACTACGACACCGAAAGTTGACAATACATTGACGACAAAATTTGCATCTTACTCTTCCCTTCCTGGCACACTTAGAGCCGGTGCTGTCCAGTGGGGAGCTATTTCCACCAGCACCAAGTTTTCAAACTACTCTGTCTCAATTGTTGCCGGAAATGGCGGAATCCCGGCATTGATAATAGATGGCAGTGGCGCCGCTGCCAGTTTTAACAGGCCTACCGGCATAACCACCCCAGATGGGATAGATTTTTATGTGGCAGATTTCACAAATAATGTTATTCGCAAGATTGATAAAGACGGTGCTGTCACACTGTTTGCGGGGAGTGCGAGCGGATCATGGGGACATGCTGATGCAACCGGAACAGCAGCCACCTTCTATCACCCTTCAGATATTACCACCGATGGAACCAATCTCTACGTTGCCGATTCCTACAACAACTCCGTCCGCATAATCAATATTAAAGAGAAATCAGTCACAACGATCGGCAGCATTGACGGTTCGTTCGGCTCCATTGACTCGCTCATTCAGACAGAAGTGCGCTTTTCTCACCCTACCGGCATCACAACTGACGGCAAGAATGTTTTCGTAGCTGACTCTGGCAACCACACCGTACGCCGGATCGATATTGACACCAAAGCTGTTTTCACACTTGCTGGTGCATCTGGAGTGATCGGCTCAGCAGACAACATTCTTGGTTCTGCGGCACGTTTTTACCAACCGACCCGCATCACTACTGACGGTAAAACCCTCTACTTGACCGACTTCATGAATCACACCATTCGTACGATTGACATTAAATCGTCCGAAGTCAAGACACTGGCTGGCGTACCTGGGGCGCTGAGTGCTGATGCGGGCTCTACTGACTCAAAAGATGGTGTAGCACGCTTCAATCAGCCTAACGGCATAACCACTGATGGCTTAAATCTGTATGTTACAGACTCCTACCTAAACACTATACGCAAGATTGTCATCACTTCAGGTTTTGTTTCAACGCTATTGGGTCAAAATGGGACGCCGCTTGACTTGCATACCCCCATGGGAATTACTACTGACGGAAACAGTCTCTTCGTAGCGGATACTTCTCTTTTGCATACAGACAACACCTATACTTACAGCAATAGCATCCTCAGAATTCATTGAGTATGCGAAGAGCTTGAAACCTTATTAAGCAGGGTTACTACCTGGAACATGTAGAGAGCCCTTTTTTCCTTGACGTACCGGGACGTTGACGATATTTTTACCCGCTTGACTTCCCGGAACCATTTTTGTAGTGAAAGGTAGAACCACCACCATGGAAGAACTTAGTGAACTCCTGCTTCAAAGGCGCCGAAAAGTTGACGCACTGTGGGAAGCGGGCATAAACCCCTACCCCAATGATTTTAAACCTCAGCATACTTCCGCTGAT
>CAIRND010000412.1 GCA_903879825.1 uncultured Geobacteraceae bacterium | reverse complement strand
TTCACGCGGAAAATAGTCAGACAGCAACCCGGGTGAAACCGTGCCGAAACTGGCTTCTCCCACCCCCACCAGCGTGCGCGTCGCCAACAGCACCCGGTATGACGCTGCCATGCCGGACAGCATGGTTGCAAGGCTCCAAACCGCCAGCCCCCCAGCGGCAAGACGGGTGCGATTAGTCCGGTCGCCCAACCGACCAAACAGCGGCGCCGCCAGCATATAACAGAGCATGAAGGCGCTTCCTAAAAAACCAAGCGCAGTATCGGAGAGTTTCAGATCGGCTTTAATCAGGGGAAATACTGCATAGAGCGCCTGACGGTCTACATAGTTGAGCAGATTGACCGCCAACAGCAGGGCGAGGGCATAGCGGGCGCCGCGAGGCTTTGTATCAAAAGGTGCAGGGTTCATCATGCCACTCGGCCGGTTCCATCGTCACCTGTCGCCCCAGTTCAGCCAGCAGTCCGTCCATATCAGCAACAAAGCCTGGCATGATGGCGATGCGAATAATACCGACCTTGTTATCAACGGTACTCATGACATTCATCCCTTCATACGCTTCCAGAATAAACTTGAGGAACACCATGTCGCGGTGGGCTACTATAAAATAGCGGCAGATCATTGACTGTCGGCCATCCTCTTCCTGATTCATCATCGCAACACTTTCATCAGACATCTGCCACCCGTTGTTCAGTATATTTCGATCGGGCGAGTTTACCAGTTTCACCGTAGCTGTAAACAGCTAAAACAATCGGAGGTTCAACACCACTCCCTTCCACAGCGAGCCAAGAGTTGACCAACGGCTTATACTGCTATTTTAGAAAGTGATTGAGAACATGTCCCAGCGGGTGTATAAACGTTCCTTTACATTTCGGAGGCACCGATATGAAGCATACTGAGACCGACTCCTATTGGGGCGGCATCATAAAATCAATGGGTTTGGTGTTTGGCGACATCGGTACCAGCCCAATTTATACCTTGACCGTTATCATCGCTCTTACCAAGCCGACCGAGGAAAATGTTTTCGGGATCATTTCGCTGATTGTCTGGACCTTGATGATTCTGGTCAATATCGAATATGCACTGCTCGCTATGAGCCTTTCCCGTAAAGGTGAAGGCGGTACCATTGTACTGCGCGAAATTCTGGTGAGGATGATCAAACCGGGACGGCAGATGGTTTTTGTGACCTTTCTCTCCTATCTTGGCGTTGCGTTACTACTGGGGGACGGCGTCATCACTCCCGCCATCTCTATCCTGTCGGCTGTGGAAGGTGCCCTTCTTATCCCATCCCTCAGCGGCCTGAGCCAATCAATGCTGATTTTTATTGCCGCGATTATTGCCGTTATTCTGTTCGTTTTTCAGTTCAAAGGCACTGATAAGGTTGCAAAAGCTTTCGGCCCAATCATGGTAGTCTGGTTTGCCGCCCTGACAATATCCGGCATCATCGCCCTGTTCTCGTTTCCCGGTATTGTTGCGGCGATCAGCCCACACTATGCCATCGGCTTTCTGGCTAAAAACGGTATGGCCGGATTCTTCGTCCTCTCCGAAGTAATCCTCTGTGCGACCGGTGGAGAAGCGCTCTATGCTGATATGGGGCACCTTGGCCGTAAGCCGGTCAAGCGCGCCTGGTATCTGGTCTTTGTGGCTCTGATCATTAATTACCTTGGCCAGGGGGCCTTCATAATCAGCCATCCGGATGCAAAAAATATTCTTTTTGGTATGGTGCAATCGCAATCTGCCATGCTCTACATCCCTTTTCTGGTCCTGACGGTCATGGCCACTGTCATCGCATCACAGGCGCTCATCAGCGGCGTATTCTCCATTGTCTACCAGGGCATTACAACCCGCATCCTGCCACTCTTAAAGGTTGATTATACGTCACATCAGCTTAAATCCCAGATCTATATCGGCGCAGTCAACTGGATTCTACTTGTGCTGGTAATTATGATCATGCTGATCTTCCAGAAGTCAGAAAATCTGGCGGCAGCATACGGCCTGGCCGTCACCGGCACTATGACCATAACCGGCGTCATGATGGTCATGATCTTTTCACGCACACAGAAAAAATGGAAGGTGCCTCTTGCCCTTTTCGTCACCCTGGTGGATTTCGCCTTCCTTATTTCTAACCTCTATAAACTGCCACACGGAGGCTACTGGTCTCTGATCCTTGCATCGATACCACTTACCGCTATTTTGATCTGGACCAGAGGGCAGCGGGCGCTGTACAAGGCGCTTCGCCCGCTTGACCTGGAAACATATCTGATTAGTTACGAGCAAATCTACCGTAAAGGGCATATTGCCGGAACCGGCCTGTTCTTTGTCAAGGAATGGAATACCATCCCCCCGTACCTGGTGCACTGCACCATCCGCTCAAATATAATCTACGAACGTAATGTACTGATTTCCATTATCCGTACCGATGAACCGTATGGCCTGGAAAGTTGCCTGACAACCGCGTTGGGAACCGGACTGGATGCGTTTGTCATCAAGGCAGGCTATATGGTGTTGTTTGATATCGAACAGCTGCTCAAAGACAACGGCATTGTGGAGAAGGTCATATTCTACGGCATCGAGGACATCGCCACCGGCAATCCGGCCTGGAAGATCTTCTCTACCATCAAAAAGCTGACCCCCAACTTCGTTCAATTCAACAAGCTTCCGGCGGCAAAACTACAGGGCGTCGTAACACGGGTGGAGATGTAATTATGATGAACTGGGTATTATTACTGCTTGCACTGGGGATTATTCTGCTGGGGGCAACCGTTTTCACCAACGGCCTGGAATGGTTCGGCAAAAAGATGAAGCTGTCTGACGGCGCGGTGGGGAGCGTCTTTGCTGCAGTCGGAACCGCTCTCCCCGAAACGTTGGTGCCGATTGTGGCTATCATGTTCGGCACTCCGGAATCAGGTCATAAAATAGGTGTTGGTGCCATCATCGGGGCACCATTCATGCTGGGGACGCTGGCTTTTTTCATCAGTGGGCTGGCTGTCATCTGGAACCGAAAAAAACGGAGCGACTATCCTGTCATGCGGGTTGATACAGTTGTCATGCGGCGGGATATGGAATATTTCCTGGTCCTGTATGCCGTGGCGATCGCCGCATCATTTCTCGGCAGTCACCCGGTGGTAAAGACTTTTATCGCCATGGCACTTTTTCTGACCTACGGCGGTTATGTGTTGAAAACCCTCAAAGGGGGCGGTGAACCGGAAGCGCATGAGATAGAGGAGGCGGAGATAGACCCCTGTTACTTTGCCCCCAAATCTCACGACCCGCATATGTCAATTATCGGAACCCAGGTCTTGAGCGCGCTGCTGCTGATCGTGTGGGGATCGTACATTTTCGTGGAGAAGGTGCAGATCATTTCCGTTCAATTGGGCATATCACCCTTTATTCTGGCTCTGATTATCGCCCCGATCGCGACCGAATTACCGGAAAAGTTTAACAGCGTAATCTGGATAAACAAGGGCAAGGACACTCTGGCAATTGGCAATGTTACCGGTGCCATGGTCTTTCAGGGTTCGATCATTACCGCCATCGGTATCATGATGACCGATTGGCAGCTTAACACCGCAGCACTGCTGACCGTTGCACTTACCTTTGCCTCTGTTGGTATCGCCTATCTGCAGATCAGGATCAAAAAACACCTGACTCCGGGAACGTTACTGGTGGGAGGGGTTTTCTATCTGGCCTTTTTGATGTTAATTCTTACGGGGAAAATCTGAGCCCCTGGCACGATCCACGCCGTGACATCTCGGCATCAATCAGATTAAGTACTTCGAACTTCTTCAGCGACCAGAGCGGCGCAATCAGACTATCACGCCCACCATCTCCGGTCAGCCGATGAATCAGGATGCGCGGATCAAGCCGTTCCAGGAAGTCACAGACCAGTCCGGCATAACCATCTCTATCCATGAGCGGCACTTCACCCCGCTCGTACATCTCAGCTA
>CAIRND010000411.1 GCA_903879825.1 uncultured Geobacteraceae bacterium | reverse complement strand
GAGCTGAGCGATACTCTCGGTCATCTGTCTTGAGGTCATCTGCAGTTCAAGGGCTGAAGACGCCAATTGCAGCGAACTGCCGGAAACCTGATTGATGATGTCGTGTAATTTGCCAATAAAAATATTGAACCATTCGCCTAGGAGTCTGTCGGGCTTTATAGTATCGAGTCCGGCATGACTGTTGCTTTGGTAATCAGCATAACAGCCTGATATTATTAATATAAATACTGCTTTATGCTTGCATTCTCACTGGTTTTAGTGTACGTTTTGCCTGTAATATCAGATGGTTAGATATTGGAGACGCACATGGAACCCAAGTTTTTAGAGGTGGATCGAGAAACACTGTATCTTCTGCCACCTTCAGTGCAGGATTGGTTGCCCGAAGGGCACCTTGCCCGTTTTGTCGTCGAGATTGTTGAACAACTCGACTTGCGTTCTTTGAAAACATCATATGCCGGCCGCGGTTCACAGCCTTACAACCCTGCTATGCTGCTGGCGCTCCTCTTCTACGGTTACTCTACCGGTGTATTTTCCAGCCGCAAACTGGAGCGCAGCACATACGACTCTGTGGCGTTTCGGTTCATTGCAGCAAACCGGCATCCAGACCATGACACCATTGCCACATTCAGGAAGCGGTTTTTGAAAGAACTTTCCGGCTTATTCGTTCAGATTCTGATGATTGCCCGCCAAATGAACATGCTGAAACTGGGCAGCGTCAGCCTCGATGGCAGCAAGGTCAAGGCAAATGCATCCAAACACAAAGCTTTGAGTTACGAGCATGCTTGCAAATTGGAGGTACAGCTTAAATCAGAAGTTGAAAAACTTATCGCGGCAGGTGAATCAGCCGACAAAGCAGACATTCCTGATGGCATGAACGTTCCCGAAGAAATTCAGCGTCGTGAGCAGCGCCTTCCAGGCATCGCTGCAGCTAAGGCCGAGATCGAACGCCGTGCTGCGGAACGTCATACTCGTGAACAGGCAGCATACAATGAGAAGGTCGCAGCACGGGCAAAGAAGTCTAAAGAAACCGGCAAGAAGCCGAGAGGCAAACAGCCCAAACCACCGACTGATGGCCCATTACCCAAGGATCAGGTCAACCTTACCGATGAAGAATCCCGGATCATGCCTGTCTCTGGTGGTGGTTTTGAACAGACCTATAATGCCCAGGCTACCGTTGACACGAAATCAAAGCTGATCGTAACCGCCCACATAACCCAGCAGTCCAACGATAAACTGGAGCTTGAACCAACTCTGAAAAAACTGGCTGACTTACCAAAACGACTCGGCACTGTTACCGAGTTACTTGCCGATAGCGGCTACTTCAGTGAAACCAACGTCAATGCCTGCGTAGGTGAAAAGATTACGCCATACATCGCTGTTGATCGACAAAGCCACAACCGGTCGCCGTGGGAACGCCTCAAGGAACCGCCACCACTGCCCGATGATGCTGATTCAGTAACCACAATGAAGCACCGATTAAAAACCAAGGCCGGCAAGGCAGTATATGCACTTCGTAAAGTAACCTCAGAGCCGGTCTTTGGCATAATCAAAGCGGTCATGGGATTCCGTACCTTCATGCTACGTGGCAAGGAATCGGTATCAGGAGAATGGAATCTTGCCTGCATGGCTTACAACATCAAAAGGATGCATAGCTTGAAAATGGCTTGAGAAAGAGCAAAAACAACATGGATACGAGAAATAGTGGTTCATAAAATGTACCGTATGAACGAATGGAGCTACTTTATGTAGCGAAACTGAATATTTGGCTAAGAATAATCGACCAGTGAGCTCAATTTACAGGCCGAACCATATCGGTCAAAATTTCAAGGCCGACAGACTCCTAGTTCGCCAATCTCATTTTTTCCATGGATAGGGAGACGGCGCGTCAGGTCACCCCCACCCTGTGCAATGTCCCTGATCGTATCCACCACAGCCTTGATCGGATCAGTAACGGTGCG
>CAIRND010000410.1 GCA_903879825.1 uncultured Geobacteraceae bacterium | reverse complement strand
GAGCTGAGCGATACTCTCGGTCATCTGTCTTGAGGTCATCTGCAGTTCAAGGGCTGAAGACGCCAATTGCAGCGAACTGCCGGAAACCTGATTGATGATGTCGTGTAATTTGCCAATAAAAATATTGAACCATTCGCCTAGTTCGCCAATCTCATTTTTTCCATGGATAGGGAGACGGCGCGTCAGGTCACCCCCACCCTGTGCAATGTCCCTGATCGTATCCACCACAGCCTTGATCGGATCAGTAACGGTGCGTGATACCAGCCACGCAAGAACAATACTGAGAGCAAGGAGTGCCAGCAACGATAGACCGATACCGATCTGAATCTGACGAACATGATCGGTGACGTCATCAACATAGATGCCGGAACCAATTACCCACCCCCAAGGCTGATATAGTTCCACGTATGAGAGCTTGGGCACCGGCTTTGTATTGCCCGGCTTAGCCCAGGCATAATCAACAAAACCTTTGCCCTTGTCCCTGCATACTGTTGCCATCTCTACAAAAAGCGCTTTACCGTTGGGGTCCTTGTTATTACTCAGATCTGTACCGTTCAGCTCCGGCTTGATCGGGTGCATAACCATTTTCGGTGTTAAATCATTGATCCAGAGATAATTCGCCCCATCGTAACGGATGCTTCCGATTCTCTCAAAAGCACGTTTTTGTGCATCCTCTTTGGTGATTTTCCCTGCATCGACATCCTTCTGATATGAGACCAGTATACTGACAGCACCCTGCACGATATGGCTGACACTTTGCTGTTTTTCCTCCATGATCAGTCCGCGGATAAACGGCACCAACGCGAACATGCTTGCCAACACAAGTATCAGCCAGGTCAGTACTGACAAACTCATGATTTTTGTAAAAATGCCCCAGTCCTTGTACATTTTAAGTTTCAAAATTTCCCCCGTAGTAATTCTGTTTCGATGTATTTTATTAATCCTGCATCGAAACAAAGCAGAGAACATGCCACGAAGAAAGTTATATTTTGTTATGTAGTTAAAGCATGTTACGCCGTTCACTGTGCAAACACCCCTGCGACAATAGTTGGCATCCAAAGAGTACTACAGCGATAATACCTTCTATTTCAAACAGTTAAACAACTGCGACAAAATTCGCCCCTGCAACGAATGTCACAGGGGCGATGATGAAAAGCATACATGGATTGTTTTTATAAACGGCCTACCGTCGTCTGTAATTATGGGTCTGCCCGAGACAGCCGTTTATTGAGTGCCTGACGGGTGATTCCCAGATAGGTAGCAGCCAGACGTTGATTGCTGCCGGCAAGAGTCATCGCCTCGGTGACAAGAAATTCCTCTGTTTCCTTGAGAGTTGGAAACTTTTTGGCAAACGGGCACACCTTACACGGGCTTTCCACCTGAGCAAGAGCAACGGGGGAGCGAAGATCACTGCCTATCGCCGCCACTATTGACTCCAGCGACAGATTGCGACTCACCGAGCGGGCAACGGCGTCATGTATCAGCGCTTCCAACTCACGGATATTTCCGGGAAAACGGTAAGCGGCCAGATAGCGGAAGAGTTCCACCGGAGCGACAGGGGGCATTTTCCCGAGCAGGATGGCCGACTTTTTCAAAAAATAATCTGCCAGCAGCGGAAGATCTTCTGATCGGTCACGGAGCGGCGGTAACTCAACCCGGTGACTGTAGAGCCGATAATAGAGATCAGGTCGAAAAGCACCCTGCTCCATCTTCGCTTTCAGATCGGAGTGTGTGGCCGCAACAATCCGGGCGCCGCTTTTTTGTACTTTATCAGCTCCAAGCGGCAGATATTCGCCCTCCTGCAGCAGTCGTAACAGTTTAACCTGTGATCCGGGCGACAGATCTCCAATCTCGTCCAAAAAGAGTGTGCCGCCGGAAGCCTGACGGATCAAACCTTCCCGAGCACGGTCAGCCCCGGTATAGGCCCCCCGCTGATGACCAAAAAGCGTATCACTGAACATGACGTCATCAAGTCCGGCCAGATTTATCGCAACAAATGGACCACGCACCCCACTCAGAGTATGAACCGCCCGGGCAATCAACTCCTTGCCGGTGCCGGTCTCACCGGTGATCAGGACCGGTTGGCGTGACGGAGAAACAGATTCCAGGTAGAGGAATAGGGTACGCATTCGCGGAGAGGCCGTGATGATACTGCTAAAAGCGGTCTCGTCGTCCAGTGTCCCGTCCGAGAGATGACGGCGCAAACGCTCCAGCTCATATTTTGTCCGGGCCCGTTCAAGAGAACGCTCCAGAGTAATCTGCAGCTCTTCAAGATTAACAATCGGTTTTGAGAGGTAATCCCACGCTCCCAGGCGCATAGCCCGCACCGCTTCATCAATCGCCCCGACTCCTGAGACAACCACGATCGGTGTGAACTCAGTTTCCGCTCTAATTGCCTCCACCAAAGAGAAACCATCCATAATCGGCATGCGAAGATCAGTCATAACAATGTCTGGACGCTGACTGCGAAACAGTTCAAGCCCTGTCTGACCGTTCTCAGCCTCCAAAACCCGGTAACCAATGTCGTCGAGGTATGCTGTCAAAGACTCTCTGACATACTTTTCATCTTCAACGACAAGGATAGTCGAGTGGTGATTAGTGGTGTCTAGTGCGGTCACAGCCCCAATACCTCTGCCACAGCCCTGCTGAGTTCACTCCGATTGTATGGTTTTTGAATAAACCCGTTGGCGCCGATTTTTTTCAACTCATCACCGGTACCTTCACGGCTAAAGCCTGAACAGAACAGCACTTTCAAATCAGGAAGTTGTTCACGCAGGAGGAAAAAGGCCTCCTTACCTCCCAACTTCGGCATAATTACATCCAGTATGACCAGCAAAATATCGTTCCGGTGCAGGGCAAAAACCTCCAGCGCCTCTTCCCCGTCTTCAGCCAGATACACCGTATATCCAAGATCCTCCAGTAGACCTCGACCAACATCACGGAGAATCTCTTCATCATCAACCAGCAATATTCCACCATTACCAGTAATTATCCCTTTATCACACAGAGTCGGAACGGCTTCTTCTACCAACGGGAGGAATATTTTGAAAACAGAGCCGACTCCCGGTACACTTTGCACGGTTAGTTTACCCTGGTGGCTCTGGACCACTCCGTATACTGCCGCTAAACCAAGACCAGTCCCTTTTCCTACCGCCTTTGTGGTAAAAAACGGTTCAAAAATGTGCTCCATTACCGCCTTTGTCATACCGACTCCTGTGTCGGATACTGTTATTTCAAGATAACGACCCGCAGCAAGAGTGATACCCAGAGAGTGGCAGACAGAGTCATCCAGTATTATTTTATCAGTTGAGTAAGTGAGCGTACCTCCCTGTGGCATTGCGTCACGGGCATTTACCCCAAGATTTAGCAGCGCATTCTGCAGCTGAGTCTGATCGCCCATAACGACTGAGTTATAACTATCCAACCTGGTTATAACTTGAATCTGCTTGTCGATAGTGCGTTCCAGCAGACTTATGACGGCGGTAATGGTATTATGAATGCTAACCGGCCTCGACACAGCAGATCCTTTGCGGGAAAACGCCAGCAATTCCCGTGTCAGATCGGCTGAACGGGTTGTCGCTTGAATGATCGTGTCCACCATTTTACTATTTCGATCATCACGCGGTAGTCGCAGCTTCAACAGTTCGGCGGCAGCCAATATCCCTGCCAGCATATTATTGAAATCATGGGCAATTCCTCCAGCCAATTGACCAACGACATCCATTTTTTGTGACTGTAGCAACTGATTATGGAGACGTTTTTGCTCCGTAATTTCCATAACAGCGCTCAACACAGAGGGTCTGCCGGCAAGTTCCAGCAGCACACCGGAAAAGAGTACAGTAAATTCCTCCCCATCTTTCCGCCGCATTTCGGCCTCAAAGTTGTGAACGTACCCATTGTCCCCAAGAAGTTTCAGGTAGCGGTTACGGTCAGCATCGTCCCGCCACACCGCCAGTTCGACAGTGGTTTTACCGATTGCCTCGTCGCGTGGGTAGCCAAACATCTCTATGAAGGCTTCATTTACTTCAGAGAAAGTCCCATGCGGCAAACTGGTGAGAGCAACAGTAATTGGCGAATGTTCAAAAACCGCTTTAAATTTTTGAGAACTCTCTTGCGCAATCTCTAACTGGACCCGCAGCATCTCCTCAGTAGCCAGCAACTGGTCATGAGTTGACTGATATTCTCTGATCTGCTCTCGCAGCATCTCTTCAGTTGCCTGAAGCTCGTCCTGGCTCAGCATATACTCATCGACCTGGGCTTGCAGCGTCTCTTCGGTCGCCAGCAATTCCTCCTGCGACTCCTGGTAATGACCGATTTTTAAACGCAGGAGCTCTTCTAAACGCCTGCTTTTACGGACAGCCAACGTCAAGCCTATCAGACTCATGGTACAGAGGAGAGTAAAGAGGATTCCAATCCAGAGAGCGGTTTTGCTGACAACAATAGTGGAAGGTATGTTGTTGAGTAAGACGGCATTGATCGGCATAGCTGCGTGAAGAGGCGTCTCATTACACACGAGCAGAGCCCAGGCCATGGCAAGGGTTATGATACTACCATTAGTAAGAGTGAGATGTTGTGAAGATTTCATGTCGTACCTGAGTGTATGAAACAAAAAACTGTCGCTGATTTTAATTACGTTAGAGGCGTCATCCCATCAGACTACAATAGAATTGAATTGTGGCAATGTAGCACACTCAACCCAAGCATGAAAAGCCAAACATACTTTTGACATTCGGATTACTTTAAGCTAGATTCACCCCCAGTTATAGCGTCAAGCAACGGGGTAAAGCACAGCAAGTCAGCGGTTATACCATTTGAAGGAGAAGTTTGAATGAAAAAAGTTCTCGTCGTTGATGACAGTCTCTCTGTTGCTCGCCAGCTGGAAAAAATCATAGGCGAGTCGGGTGACTTCATCTGCGTTGGTCACGCCAAAAATGGCGCCGAAGCAATCAAAATGAATCACACCGAGGATCCTGAAATTATCTGCATGGACATGAACATGCCTGGCATGGACGGACTGACGGCCCTGCGCACCCTTTCAGTCATGGATAAAGAGGTCAAGGTTGTCATGGTTACATCCCTCGGCGGGGTGGGTGATAAGTTTACCGAGGCGCTTAAACTTGGTGCCAAAAATGTCATTTCAAAACCGTTCGAAGCTGACAATGTCTTGCGCATTCTGCGTGCGCTCTGATTTTTCTCAATAATGTTGCAAACGAGGTACGTACATGGCAGTTAAGTTTTTCGGGCAATACCTGGTAGAACAGTGCATCGTCACCAGCAATGATCTGCTGGATGCAATTAATCTTCAGGATAAACACAACCTGAAACTTGGTGAAATTGCTTTGGCAATGGGCCTGATTTCGTCAGCAGACGTTCAGCGTGCTCACAATGCTCAGATATCTAAAGATTTGAAACTGGGTGATTTGCTGGTAGAAATGGGATTTTTGACGATAGTTCAGCTTGAAGATATTATTACACGCCAAAAGAACACCCACCTGTATATTGGTGAAGCACTGTTACAAGTTGGAGCATTATCGCAAGACAATCTACAAAAGCATCTGGATGCATTCAAAGCGGATCAGGATCAGTATCTGTCGGACAGCGTTGAACTGCCTGTCGCTTCCGTCAACAGTCTTCTCTGGGAAATCACGGCTGACCTTACCTACAAGATGATTACCCGTGTGCTTGGACTGCCATTTAGAACCGGCGCGTGCATCCAGAAGAGCGTTATCTCACCGAATTTCCTGCTGGTAGGCATGGATATGAGTGGCGACGTTGAAGCACGCTACATGATTTCAGTCTCAGAGGGATTGCAAAAAACGATCGCCCGGGCGATTTTGCGCGAAGAGTCCGTTGAGGAAGAATCCACGGAGGTACTGGAAGACACCGTCATGGAGTTTGTCAATATAGTCTGTGGAAATGTCGCCGCAAAAGCCTCACAGATGGGGGTTATTATGGATATCAACCCACCTGTCGTCATTCACCAGTTGCTCGACGGCTTACCGGTTCCTGAAGAACAGACCGCATTGTGCTTCCCGATTTATATTGGTGACGGGGAGATAATGGAGATGATCTTGCTGATCACGGAGTGATTGTGCTATTTATTTCAGTAGCACAGCAAACCTCCGGGGCTTCAATACCTTGGAGGTTTTTTTATTGAATCATGGGTGACTGCAACACTTCGTTGTTATATTTCCCCGACATATCGCGCACGAACAGGGGGGGCTCGATAACCGGCACACACCGTTTCCCCTTAGCCAGTTCGATCATGAACATGGTTGCTGGTGACGTAGCATGACTATGAACCATCCGCAGGCGCAGCACGGATAATTTCATCTCAGATGCTAATGCCATGAATTCAGGCAGACGCGCCGGCAGGTGAATAAAGCAGATTTTCCCACGTGGTTTGACGAGATATTTGGCGGCAGCAAGGAAGTCCGCAAGTCCGGCTGTAGTTTCATGGCGGGCGCTGTCACGCCCCGATCGCGGACTGATATGGCCGCTACCCGCTGTCCGAAACGGGGGATTGGAAACAACCAGATCAAAGGATGAAACGGGGTAACTCTTTTTAAGATTAATAACGTCTTCCGTATGAACAGAGACCCGTCCGGCAAGATTGTTATGCTGAATATTTTGTTCAACATGTGCGGCCATTTCGGGGTTATTTTCAACCGCGACCACCAAAGCCGTTGGATTGAGCCGAGCGAGCACCAGGGAAATGATGCCACAACCGGCGCCCAGGTCAACGATCGTGCTATCGGATACCGGTTGACCGCAGAAACGTATCAGCAACAGTGGATCCAGCGAATAGCGATAACCGTGGCGTGGCTGGAATAGCTGCAGATCAAACTGCTGGAGATCTTCCCGCGTCTCATCTCTCATCTCTCATCTCTCATCTCTCATCTCTCATCTCTCATCTCTCTGCGCTGCAAAAGCCACTCACGAATCAACATTCCAGCAAACAGCGCAAAAGAGGCCAGAGTCAGATATTTTCCGATCTTGAAAGGGAGCGGATCAAAACGAAACTCAACCTTGTGGGTTCCTGGCGTGAGGTAGACACCGCGCAGGATGTGATTGACCGGGACTATTTCGGTAGTTTTTCCGTCAATGGTCGCCTTCCACCCTTTGTAATATTTCTCACCCGTGACAAGCAGGGAATTAACAGGAGTGACGGCATTGACAACGATGTGATCACCCTCGTAGACAGAAACCGTCACATTTTGTGCCGGTAACGGCGTCAATGCGCTGTTCGGATCAGCCAGCGGAATCGGAGGTGGCGATTCCACCAGCGCTACAGACGCGGGATTAAATTGAGCCTTTTGCAGGAGTTCCAGACGTTTAGCCGGATCGGTTATCACCGCAGCAGCAGAGACCAACCACCCCTTGGGAAGAACAGCTCGGTTTTCCAGAACAACTAAGCCACCATCTGGGGAGGTAAAGGTCAGAGCAAATCTGTTGCCCATTTGTCCCTTCTGCTGTTGATATTCCGTGCTTGGTAAAAGCAGGTATTTGACGTTAATGATATCCGGCATCAGTCCACCAACGACAAACGAATCAAGAAACTGCTGCCAGCGCATTTGCTGAATAGGATTCGAAGTAAACATCACCGGAATGCCGTTACTTGCAAGCTGCATCGGGTCACTGCCATCCATGGGAAGAGTCCTGAACTGCTTCGAACCTTTGGCCAGCAGGAATTTCATCACCGGCGATTTCACTCCCTTCGTTTTGTGCGGTTCGTCAACGAGGAATAAAAATTTACTATTGATCCGCCCCACATCGCCTAAATAAAGAACCAGCAGGACTATCGGCAGATATTTAACCGGAAGCCATTTTCGGTACACAGCAGCAAAGGTCGCAGCAAAGAGCGCTGCTAGGGCGGCGGCAATTCCGGTCTCAGCCACCAGGTTATTCCATCTTTGCGCCACCAGTTGCAATCCTTCTTCATAACGAGTCGGCTGAGCCAGAACATCAAAGAATGTTCTGGCCCAATATTCCCTGCCAATCAATTCTACAGCGAGCAATGTCAAGAGAAGCGCAGGAACCGCCAGCATGCCGAGAAGATAGCGACGGAACGCCTGCGTACTCCGGACAGCATCATCCAGCAGAACATCTATTCCCCGTGCGGCAATGACTCCCAAGCCGAGTACCGGCATGAACATAATCATCTTCGGTACTCGGAAGCGATTAATCCCAGGGAAATAGTCGAAGAGTAGATTATAGAAGAATGTGTATTTCCCCATGGAGAAGAAGAGGCCAATCACGACCGCAGTAAGCGCAAGCCAGGTATAGCGATCTCTCCGAAAGATGAGAGGCAACGGCAGCAGTAACCACGGAAGGAGTCCCAAGTAGCTGACTGTCTGGGTGAATCTCATTCGTCCCCAGTAATAAGAAGCAATGTTCGGTGGATTAGCCCCCGCCTCTTGGCGTGACAGTCCAAAGAAACCAGGAATAACAAAACCGGCCAACTCCTCCGGCGGAAGTGACCACGACATAGCCTCTTCCCGGTCCAATCCGCCCTTCGACTGATTACCACTGCTCGTCGCCGCGCTGTTCGCTCCGCTTTCCGTCCCGCGATTAGTCCCCTTTGACCAGTTGGCAAGTGGGGCCAGAGATATGGCAACGGTTGAGAGAAAGAAAAACAGGGTCACCAGATTTAGTCCAACGATACGAAAGCCGTCTTCATTCCCCTCCCCCCCCTTGTTCATAAAGATACCAACGCAACGTATGAGGCCATAAACACCCATTCCAAGACAGGTGTAGTAGGCTATCTGCCAGTGGGTGTGAAAGAACTGGTACGCCAGGATAAAGCCCGTTGTAAAAAAAAATATTACCCGCCGAGTCTTGAAACCTTTTTCAAGAAAATAAAAGGCCCATGGGGCAAAAGAAATTGTGGCCATTTTCATGACGTGCCCGGCATTGATGAGCGAAACATTTTCCGGGGAAATGGCGAAGATCAGGCCGCCAAGCAGCGCGGCCATACGGCTGGTTCCAATCAGACGGCAATAGTAGTACGTTCCCGCAGCACCTATAAAAAAGTGGAGGACGATATACCAAGCGACACTTGCCGGAGCAGGAAAAATCCAGAACACCAGATTACGCAGAAAGAGGAACTGCATAGAAGCAGCGCCACCTTCATTGGTGCTGCCGGAGTTTACAAACAGATCCCAACCGGCACTGTCAAGGTTTACCCGAAACAGTTCCCAAAATTTCAAGTCACCGATCCCCTTCACCCCCCAGTAAAATTCGTTGATGATGTCAGGGGCACGGATAATCTGATGGGTAAAGAGAATTTTAGAAAAAAGCAGGATCAGCACCAGCAGCATCCCAAAAATATATGCCAGATTCTTTGTACGACCACTCATATAACGATCACCTCAACAATTTGTTTGTAAATCAAGTGTGCCCTCTGTCTCAGCATGTGGTTCACGCTGCCGTTTCAACAGGCAAAGCATTATCAGACAGAAAAAAACGAAAAGCCCAGAGTAGAGAAAAATTGATGGGCTGCTTGTTATAAGTGCGGCTGCAAGCGAAAGCGCTCCCATTTCCTTGGGTTCTGAAAACAGTATTCTTTCTGTAGTGCCGGACGTATCAATTCGGCATTCCGTACCCGGACAATACACGTATACCTCCTGCCAGTTGCTACCGGCTCCTGACAGAACAGAAAGGCCATGTTTACGATTCTTGGAATCGGTGACATATATTTTCCGAACATCGCCTAAGACAAATAAACGCAAGAAAGGCAATTTTGTCGTTTTTGTTGCTGAATAGTGAACCGTACTCGTCAACTCCCCGGATGCTGAAAGCGGCCATATTTTCTCCCATGGATAGGGTGAAAGAATCTCCAATTTGAAATCTTCAAAAGGCAAAAAAACGGGAGATATTAAATTTTCATTACGACTAATAGGTTTCCTAACGCTTACGGGTAGAATTGGAGCGAGTGCGGGATCGTTTAGAAAGCCGGCGAGTCTATTCGAATCGGGGTACGGAATTTCTGTTTTACGCCGTTCCGGCACCAAAAACCTAAAGTCACCAGTAGCAATGAAGCCTGCCGTACGATATTTTTCCACATCATAGATACTTTTACGAGCCTCCGATGCGCCATTAAAACCGAGTCGATACATACCTCTGCCATTAACTGCCAATAACACCACACACAGAGCAATAAGGGACGATCTCTGAACGGTACCAGACCGGTTTCGAAACAGATAAATCAAGCTGAGAATGTTTACAATAACTCCAAGGCTGAACAGGTCACTATAGCGGGATGAAGCAATAATTGTGGAGCGGGAGTAGGCCATTGCAGCCGCTTGCAAAAACATCCATACCGACACCGTTACGAGAAATCGCTCCTCCTTCCCAAAAGGTACACGGCTGAGCAAAAAACGGCCGACAAGTAGAACAGCAGGAAACCAACAGGCAATAGCCCACCATCTGATTTCCATCTGCGGCCAGGCGAGACAGGAAAAGAGAGCTGAAATAAAGTGTCCAGCTCCGGTTGCCATGTATCCGGAATGTCCGTCCACCTTGGTTACCAGCATGGCTCCAATGCCCATGATTAGAAGAGATGCTGTCACCAGCGGCCAGACGTACCGCAACTGTTCGCGCCAGCTTCGCCACTCCCGTGTCAGCTCCAGGCAGACAAAGCAGAGCACTGCCAGAGGCGCCAACAGACCAGAAGCCATGCTGAACAGTGAACAAAATCCGAGTAAAACCCCTGTTACCCATCCCCACGACCAAAACGGTTTGTTTATCATCAACCAGATAGATGTCAGCGAAAATGCCGTTAAAAAATAAAACTGTGACTGAAACCCGGCCAGGGTGTTCTCCCAGCCAAACGGGCAGGAAAAGACTGCCGCAAGCATTACTGAAAAGAACAAACCAAATAGATAGCTGCGTCCCTTGGCAAATATAATGAAAAGACCACAAGCAACACTCGTATAAAACGTTGCGTTAACGACCATCTGCACCCTGGCATCCCACTGACAATTGAGTGTTTTAAGACCAAATGAGACCAGCCGGGTGAAAAATATCCGGTGCTCGTTGTGGGGCGCAAACCAGTCCCGGAAGGAAAGATTACCATCATATGCTGGCTTATAGAGGCCGGCACCCTCGGCATCCCACTGATCCCAAAACGGCAGGTCACTGCCATATTTTCCGATCAGCCAGAAGCGGGCTCCGACAATGACCAGAAACATTGCGACGCATTGAATTGTCAGCAGAGAACGCCCTGATAACAGCACATACATCTTGCTGGCTGCGGGTGATGTTCCAGTACTTATTTTGCCGATTTGTTTATAGTCGAGTGCTAGCATTTATTTCTCATCCCTCATCGTTTCCGGTAATCCCCGCCCGTCAGATATTTTTCCAGCCAGATGTAGAGGCAGATGAACAGATAGCGACTCCCCATCTCCTTGATCTTCAGTTTGGCCACGCCCGTTCGCCGGTTGCGCCAGGTGATAGGTATCACCGTCCAGCTAAAACCGCGCACAATGGCTTTCAACGGGATCTCAACGGTCAGGTTAAAGTGTGGAGCAATCAACGGACGACAGCCGTCAATGACTTCGCTACGGTACGCTTTGAAGGCATTTGTTGTGTCGTTAAGCTTCACGCGGAATAACATCTGCAAAAACTTATTGACACAGCGATTAACAAACAGTTTGAATTTCGGATAGTCGATAGTTCCGCCACCCTTAATAAAACGGCTGCCGAACACGCAGTCAAAGCCCTTATTAAGCTCCTGCCAGTAGCGCACGGCATCCCTCGCGTCATCCGACTCGTCAGCCATCATGATCACCACGGCATCGCCACTCATGTGGTCCAGTCCGCAGATTATCGCCCTGCCGAATCCATGCGGTCCGGTATTCTGCACCGGCTTAAGCTCCGGGATTTTAAGCCGCAGTTCCTGAAGAAGGGTCCAGGTCGTATCGCTGCTACCGTCATCAACCACCACAATTTCATGGGGAATTTTCTTCAGACTCAGTTCCAGGTGAAGATGCTCAACCGTAGAGCAGATGCACCCTTCTTCATCTCTGGCAGGCATAACTACCGAGAACAGAGTGAGTGGTTTTTTTTCTGTTTCCGGCATATTCATAGTAGCCCCGATAATTCCAGCCAAGACGGGTGCTGTTCGGCATGAAGTGCGATTTCGGTCAGTATTTCTTGTAATGTAGTCTGCGGTGCCCATCCCCAGGTTTCCTTTGCCAGAGAAGCATCCATTACCATCCATGGTATATCGAAGCGGCGCATTTCCAGATTGGCGGATACGTGATGCTCTCCATAGCGTTCACGGCACCAAAAGCTCAGTTCTGCAAGAGACATTGCCTGATTTGTACCGCCCCCGAAGTTCATTACTCGTTGTATACCGCCGACAGCAGCCATCTGTTTGCAAAGAAGCGGCACCAAATCCCGTGGATGCAGACAGTCTCTGACCTGATAACCGTTTCCGCCGAAACCAATATAGGTGAGTGGCCGACGACGCAGCCAGGCATTAATCCAGAAGGCAAAGATCCCCTGATCCGGTCGGCCGAACTGTCCCGCCCCGGCGAGAACTCCGCAACGATTGATCCAGACAGGAAAACCGAAGGTATCGCCATATTCAAGAGCCAGCACCTCGGAAGCCAGCTTGGAACTGCCGTAAAGCGAGATGGGTGGTGTAGTGCTGAACGACTCAGCAACTCCTGCAACGGAAATCCCCAGCGGGAGGGCCTGTCCTTCCTTAAGCCGGAACGCCTTTTCATTAATCTCAATTTCAACTTCCGCCAGCGGTCCGATGGAATAGACCCTGCTCGTGCTTATCAAAATGAAGCCGGCATGGTGGCGTTTGCAGTATTCCAAAATATTGACTGTACCAAGCAGATTGTGCTCGACCAGTTGACGGCTGCTGGTCTGTCCATCAATGCCAGCAAGCACACTCGGATTGGCAGCGGCGTCTATGACCCAGTCAACATCAGGTAATGCCTCAAAATCGGAGGCACAGCGGATATCACCGTGGAATAGTTTAACTCCACGCTGTTGGAGCCGTTGCCGGTTTTCCTCGCTCCCTGGCCGGATGAAATTATCAAGACCATACAACACGACTCCAGGCACAGCTTCCAGCAGGGAGACCGCCAGGGTACTGCCCACAAAACCGCAGATACCGGTTATTAGAATTTTCATAGTGCGAGACGCTCCTGCCAGGATGCAACAATCTCTTTAACTGTCTGTTCCAGAGACTTCGTGACGCTCCATTCCGGGTAGTGGGCTTTCATCTTGGCAAGATCACTGTAATAGCAGATATGGTCACCGATACGATTTTCATCGACATAAGTATAGACCTGTTTTTTTCCGCTGAATCGTTCTACTAAAGCGAAGGCTTCGAGAACCGAACAGGAGTTATCCTTACCGCCACCCAGATTATATACTTCACCGCAGCGTGGATTCTTGTAGAAAGAATGAATGAAACGAGCAACATCCTCAGAATGGATATTGTCACGCACCTGCTTACCTTTGTAGCCGAAAATTCGATATTCGCGCTCTTCCAGATTGCATTTCACCAAGTAACTGAGGAAACCATGCAGTTCCACGCCGGAGTGGTTGGGGCCTGTGAGGCAACCGCCACGTAAACAGCAGGTCGGCATGTTGAAATAACGACCGTATTCCTGCACCATAATATCGCCCGCAGCTTTTGAAGCTCCGAACAGCGAATGTTTTGACTGATCGATAGAGAACGTTTCGGATATCCCGTTTATATATGCAGGATCACTGTACTCCCAGCGTGTTTCCTGCTCCGTAAGCGGAATCGTGTTTGGAAGATCGCCGTACACTTTATTGGTGGACATGTGTATAAAGGGTGCCTCGGGGCACGCCTGCCGGGCAGCTTCAAGCAGGTTCAGCGTTCCAACGGCATTGGTATCGAAATCGTCGAAAGGAATATCGGCGGCCCGATCATGAGACGGCTGAGCAGCGGTGTGAACAATGCCATCAGGCTGAATTTCCTTCACAAATGAAAGGACTCCCTGCCGGTCACGGATATCCAGTTCGTGGTGACGAAAATTGGGTAATGTTTCAACCAAGCGCTGCTGGCTCCAGCGGGTATCACCTTGGGGACCGAAGAAAACCGCGCGCTGGTTGTTATCCACGCCATAAACAAAAAAGCCCTCTTTATGAAAAAACCGTACGACTTCAGAGCCGATTAAGCCTGATGAACCAGTTACTATTAATGTTTTCATCCCTTTTTCCTCCACAAATAAAATGCTGACAAATGTGTAGCAGAATCATGCCAATTGAAGTGCGCCAGCAAAGAGCGTCTCCCCTCTTCCCCCACTAATTTTCCTTTTGCTTTATCCAGTAACACATTAACAGCGCCATGTACCATCGATTCTACTTGTGCTGGGTCGCTTAAAAAGCCGGTAGCCCCATCTTTCACGTATTCAATCGCCTGCCCCACCCGATCCACAACAACCGGCACACCGGCGCGGATAATTTCAGTCAGCTTGGCAGGGCATTTAGCCCGGTTCACCAGAGTATCATCTAGTGGATAGACTGCAACGTCGGCAACAGCCAGATAATCCGGGATATCACTCGGCTCCACCCAGCCAACCATAAGCAATGACTCGGCAAAGCCCATTGCCCGAGCGGCTGTCAGCAGCAACTCCTCTTCGCCATGCCTCCCCTGCCCTACTATCATGAAGCGGACATCAGGTACATGCTTATGAATACCAGACAAAGTCAGATGCAGTCGTTCTTGGGAAAACTCGAAAAAACGGGTGTACAGCATTGCGACTGGTGCATCTGGTACTATACACAATTTTCCACGGACACGGGCACCATCTCCTAATGCTGAATTTTCAACACAATTAGGCAGATACAATATTTCATTATTGGGTACTCCCAGTTCTTTCGTCAGGTTTTCAAGCTCACGGCTGGCGACCGTAATCCCGACTGCATTACGGGAAATCCATTGTTCCTGAAAAGCAAATAGACTCTTTTCTGCGGAAGAGTACGAGTGCAGATCATTCATACCACCCTTTCCTTCCCAGTCATCCGTATCCACAAACAGATTCGGCATCCGTAACCCAAAGCGCCGCAGAAGAATCATCAGCATAGAGGCAAGACCGCCGTACCCCTTAGGTTTGAAGAGGTGTACCACATCCGGTTTTTCAGCCAAAGCAGAGCGAAACATACGCCAGGCAAGCGGTAGGGCAGAAAGCGCTTTGCCGGTCGCAGGTAACGATACATTCAGCAACCTTACCCCACGCACAACCTCTGTCTTCCCGGAATCTTCCGGATTTGTGTAAGGTGGCGCCACAATCACCACTTCATGACCAAGTGCCTGAAGTTCCACAGCCAGCGGAATCATTCGGGCTATCACGGTTCCCTTGGGACGGATACCAAACGGTGCAAGGAATACAATCTTCAAGGCGTTACGCTCCAAATACGAAATCCAGTGTAAATTGCAAGTTCAACTTCCAGATTACACCATTACGCTAAAAATACTTTATTCTCGATTAGTTAGAGCGTATGCATGCAATAAGGAGGATGATTACTCAGTTCATTCGTACATCCCGGCTACCGATCCAACATCTTTCGGCAAAACGTACTAAGCGCCCCCTCACCATGTGCGAAGAGTTTTTCGATATCAGCATCGGATATCGTGCATCTACTTTGCACCTTGTCCCGTTCACGGAGGAGGCGAGAAAGGGACTTTAGTACGTCAAACCTCGCTTTGATGCCAGCGAAGCCTCGACCACGTAAGGTAGCGAGGACAAACGCAGCCAGATCAAAGAGAACAATAAGCGATAATCGCTTCATTATAAGTGACACCGGCCAGTTTTTAATAATGACAAACCATTTGTTGCGCTGAACGTGATAAACCGTAAAAGGGCTCATTTTGCCGCTCGTCGCCGAATGAACATGATAAACCACAGCATCCGGAGCAGTGACAGATCTCCATCCGGCAAGCCTGCCTCGCCAGGCAAGATCAAGATCCTCGTAGTAGGCGAAGAAGGCCGGATCAAAGAAGCCAACCTCCTCCAGCATCGCCCGCCGGTACAGCGCTGCACCAGCACAGGGGCCGAAGACCTCTGTAGCAACGTCGTACTGACCGTTATCCTGTTCACCCACGCCGATATTCTGCCCCATGCCATTAAGGGCAATCCTCACCCCTACCGAATCAATCCGTCTCTTTTCATAGAAATTCAGCATTTTAGCCGCCACCATGCCAATGGCGGGATCGCCCTCGGCAGCCGCCACCAGAGCAGCAAGGAAGCCCGGTTCCAGTTTAGTGTCGTTGTTCAAGGTGACGATGAACTTGCCGGAGCACTCTTTAAGCGCCCGGTTATTGCCACCGGCAAATCCAATGTTTTCCGTAAGCTCAAGCAGTCGCACCCAAGGATAGGCACTACGCACGTATTCTACCGAACCGTCGCTGGAGCCGTTGTCCACCAGGATTGTCTCGAAGTCGCAGTAGGTCTGCGCCGCCAGGGAGTCCAGGCATGCCTTAAGGTATGCCCGGCCGTTCCAGGTAAGGATGATGACGGAGACACCAATCAACCTCGTACCGCCTTTTCGTAGACCGCCATAGTTTTCTGCGCCACCGCTTCCCATCTGAATAATTTCACCTGTACATACCCGGCATCTCTCAATCTTTGCTGCACTCCTGTGCTATCCCAGACACTCCATATTTTGTCTGCCATATCCTCCGACGACAAAGGTTCAAACATTACTCCCGCGTTTCCAACCACCTCAGGGAGCGATGTAACGTTGGAGCAGACCACCGGACAACCACAGGCCATCGCCTCCACAAGTGGGATACCGAACCCCTCGAATAGAGAAGGAAAAACAAGAAGCGAAGCCAGGTTATATAGGAAGGGAAGCTCATCGTAAGGCAGATAACCAAGCACTTTGACAGATTCAGTCAATCCGAGCTTTTCTATCTCTTCGAGCATGGCATTATGAGCCTGCATGGCAATACCGGTCAGGACAAGCAGCCCATCGAAATTATTTCGCTCTATCAACAACTTTAATGCTGCAAGTAACGTTTTGTGGTTTTTATGTGGCCAGCTACCCGCTGGATAATACATAAAAGGACGGTCTAAATCGTATTTTTTTCGAATCTGCATGAGTCTTTCATGGTCATCAATTGGCTGATATTCTTCTCCGCAGCCGATATGAATTACTTCTATCTTTCCGTCTTCAATTCCGTATTTTTCCATTACGCATTTGCGGGTAAAATCAGAAATGGTGATAATCTGCGTCGCCTCAACGGCGGATGGCTTGAATAATTTTCTTCGCTTGAGCAGATCAGCTGAAGTAAAAAAATCGGGATAATATTCGTGTTGAATATCATTGATAGTCAAAACTGAACGGATTCCGGCAGCAACCGGGTTCAGCACATTAAACGGATGGTGAATAAAGTCCAGTTCCAGTTTTCTGAACTGTGATCTAACCGGGTCAAAATCAAAGGTATTACGGAGAATGCCACGCACATACCAATTTAATGACTTCTTTTCATATCGATAGGTTTTCAGTTCAAATGCCGGATTGAACAAAGCCAAGTCAGCCGCGTATCCTTCGTTGTATATAACCGTATACTTGTTTGTACCGTCGATTTTCTGCAACCAGTGGAGGAGTTTCCGAAAATAGGTCTCCATACCACCAATGGCACCGGGGTAGAGATTAATTGCATTGAGTCCTATGTGCATCGGTTACTCCTTGTCCTTGAATCAAGATTCGTTTTGTAGACCTAAATATTTTCACCCGTCCTTGCCATAAAAAAATCGACGATTCCCTTGAGTGCCGCCATAGCAGCAGTCATGCGCCCTTTTTTGATATTGACCAGTACAAATTCGAAGACATCATGGGCAAGAGCGCGATAAAACATATCTGGAAAGTGCCGCTTCACAAAATACAGCAGGTTACGGGCAGAATAATAAAACATGAGTGGAGATTCCGCCCCGCCCACACTGATCGAAACCTTGTGGAACACTCGGGACGGCGGCGAATACATCAGCCTCCAGTTGCCGGCTTTGGCACGTGTACACCAATCCGTATCCTCAAAGTAAAGAAACAGCTCTTCCGCTAATACTCCAATATCTTCGATAAGCTTTCTTTTGACCAGTAGACTACACCCGGTAATAAAACAGGTCTCCACCGTCTCATCGTACTGCCCCCGGTCCTTTTCCAAGAACCCCCTGTGCAAAGGTCTGTAGGGTCTATCCGGTGTGTGCAACGCTCCGGCAAACCAGATTGTTTCCTGTTTGTCATACAGAAGGATTTTACTCCCCACCATGCCAATAGAAAGATCACTTTCCGCAGTGCCTACAAGTGCAGGAAGTGCATCCTCATCAACCGTGGTATCGTTATTCAGAAGCCATACATATTCTGCTCCTTGCGTTAAAGCATGACGAATACCAACATTGTTTCCACCGGCAAAACCAAGGTTGGAACCGGTCTGAATTATCTCAATATTGGGGAAATGCTCTCGCAAGACTGTTTCAGAATTGTCAGTGGAACCGTTTTCAACAACCAGGATGCGAAAATGAGAATATGTTAGTTTACTGCATGATTTAACGCATTCGATGGTGTCTTTAAAACCATTCCAGTTGAGGATAATGATATAAACCAATTTATTCATTTATTGCCTGTGCGATCGGCCATGACCTTCTTTATAACTTCCAGAAATCTGAAACCGTTTTTTTTATCCGGCTCAAGATGACACCCCTCTGCCCATTCGTTCCAAGCGTTCACAAATACTATTTGTTCGTCTTCATCATTTTTCTCAACAGACTTGATTGAATAGCGCAACCATTTTTCAAAAAGACCTATCTCGGAATTCTGAATTATCGTCGCATCCCGCTTTTTTCTCGCTGTGTTATCCCAACTGGGAAAGACACAGGGATATTGTTTAACCTCACTCTGAGACTGAGATAGGACTGCAGAAATGTATTTACCATAGTCTTGGTGACTGTAGATCGGGAAGTTTTTCAGGGTATCTATTCCAAATGGCTTAAAAAAATAATTTATACGTTTATTGAAAAACCGTCTAATTCTGGCTTTATCAGGCTTCGAAAAAAACTTTGGATTCGGATGAAAATTGACCAGTGCATCGAAACCAGCAGAGACAGCTTCTTTATCAGCCATGCCAAACCGATGACTTTTTACTGCACTAATGTAGATTTCAGACTGAATAACTTTTCGAGCTTCTTTTCTCCATGTAGTCAAAACATCCGCAACATTAGGAATATGATCCGCCCAGTAAAGAAGAAATAATGGCTTCCCTCCAACTCTTATGTACCTTGGATCTTTGAATGCCTGAGAGAGCCACCGCATATGTTCGGCAGGATCATACTCCCCATATTGCTGTTCAGCCAAAACGTCATGCTCCATTCCATCCCAACGCCGACTCCAGTTTTCATTTGCCCAACAAAGGCAAAATGGAAAATCCGGTTTACCAGATTCAAGAACCTCATTAAAAGGGCGTTCCAGGAGCATTTTCCCATTAAACCAATAATGATAGTAGCAAAACCCACCAATGCCAAATTCCTTTGCCAGTTCAGCTTGAGCGAGTCTCGTTTCTTCAAGCCTCAGATCGTAAAAGCCAAGATCAGCAGGGATATGCGGCTGATTATGTCCTGGAAAGAGTGGTTGCGCTTTTGCGACATTCGTCCACTCGGTGAATCCCTTCCCCCACCACTCATCGTTTTCGGGGATCGGATGAAATTGTGGAAGATAGAAACTGATTACTTTCAAAAGTATTCCTCCATTGAGACGAGTAAGGCTAAGATATTTATTCGTTGTTGTTTGATCATTCTGTAAATGCCTGTTTTTCAGATTTTGTTTCAGCTTTACAAACCAACCCCCAATGGTGCTGACAGCACATGCATTGTTGCAAGAAAAAGTTGTGCAGTATCAGGATGTCCCCATGGATAGAGTGTCTGATGATGGTTGATAAAAATCATGCCGATAATAAAACTCACAATAACTCCAGAAATAAAAATAACTCTCCCGAATAATTTCTCACCTAGTCCACAACCGATTTGACTTGGCACACCCCTCTTAATAACAGATAAGGAATTATTACAAGCTCAGGAATAACGCCATTCATACCACACAGAAGCAATAAGTTCGGTATGACTGCAATTGCCACTGCTGGCAATCCAACTAAATTTTGTTTACCCAATAATTGGGCAGATACAATCGCGCTCAGAAATAAACAGAGCAAGATGGTTGATGATGAAAATTGGACATGAAATCCCCAAGCATGATACCCGAATTCCATGTTGAGCAACAACATAGGAAAACAGAGCAGAATATGATATGAGTAACCGTGCATTTTCTAAACATTACCATCATGATCAAAGAGGTTACACGCATTAAACCAGTTATTATAAGAATAGGTAGTCTAAAATCAGGGCAAGCTCTAAATGAAAACAGATAGATAAGTTTTGGAATTACGATACGATGCTCGTTGTGCTGTGCCCATAACCAGCTTATCGAAACGGGAGTGGCTCCCGTAAGCATAGGTATAAAATCCCATTCATCAGACTACGGATATCGATAGCCCTGTGCAAAATCGAGATAAAAAGTGCCGATTTTGAGCATTAAACTAATTATGAAAGCAGCTCGCTTTGTCATGTAAGCTTGCCTACTATGGCATAACTCACTGCTTTATATACTTCATCAACATAGATATTGGCTGCCGGACCATCAGCATAAATACATGTGGCGTTCTCCCCCGTTTTATACCCACCACTATACGGCATGTAACGCTTGAATATTCTGTATTCACCAAGCAAGATTACTCCATAAGTGCCAACCGCGTTGGCAAGATGTGACGGCCCACTGTCTATTCCGATAAACAAAGCTGCACGCCTTAGAACTTCTGCTGTTTCGAGCAATGATAACTGACCACAAAGATTTACATGATAACCGGATTCACACTCGAGTGTCGGTTGCAGCCCAATTTCAACAACCGTGAGTTCCAACTCGCGTATGATCTTCTGCGTAAGCTGTACCCATTTTTCTTTCAGCCAATCCCGGCTCTTCTCATTGGACGCACAATGAACAACTATGTATTTTCCGGGTAAGTCCAGAGCGTCGATTCTATTTCGTACTTCGTCAGGGATAGAGAGCTTCGGCTGATCCTCAATGATCGGAATTCCTGCGCTCTGACAAAATGCAGCCAATAAATTTCCATAGTTGTAATAGTTTTCTATGGTTATTTCGCCATTGCCAACACCTTTATGAAAAGGTCTCTGGCAGACGGGGCATTCCTTATCCTGTAATTGCAAATCGATTAATTCATCGAATAATCCCGATTTAGACAGAAGCATCCATTCGCTCAAACAGTGAACAGTCAATACTTCGTCAATGCTTGAGTTATGTGTAAGCAACTCCCGATACGGTTTTCTCACCGACCAAAATATAAAGGCATTCGGTTGAATACGTCTTACGTATCGAGCAACCGGTTCGCATGCGACAATATCTCCAAAATGTTCGAGGAGATTGATTATAACAACTTTTCTATCCGGATTTTCCCTTTTTATCTGACGTATCTTTAGCCGCAGCCTGAAATAATCCAGAGCAAAAATTATGGGTACAGTTGCTCTGTGGAGATATGGAAGAGCCCCTTTCACATATTTAACTTTATGCCAGTTAATGCTCATTAGTGTATCCGTCAGGGGTTTTTTCTCACAACACATTGAATCTGGGCTAAAACATTCGGCAGCGTCGTCTGGTCAAATGGGGTAAAATGTTCTTCCAATGCCTCTAACGCCTGGCAACGGAAAGCGATCAGCGTCTTAACGTTCCTGTATGCTTTAATCAAAATTCGAGTCGGACGAGAAGGTTTGTTAATGCCGCGATAAGTACAGCCCCTGTCGTAGAAATGATCCTGAAGCACTAGATTGACAAGCTGAGAATCTGGCAATCCTGTTACAAGGTCAAGTACGTTCAGTGAAACGGGAGACCAGCTTTTTGCCTTTGAAATAGTGAACGTCGCTTTATGATCGCTATTAAACCGGCTTGGAAAAACTCCCTGCTCGTAGAGATCTTCATCAGGAACGATAACAATGAGATGCCCGCCCGGTTTCACTAAAGCCCACCAATCATGAAGGGACTTTTTAGGGTCACGCATATGCTCGAGACAATGAGAGGAATAGACAAAATCGAACGTATCGGCAACATATTTAAATATTTCATTGGCATCACCATCATCAACATCAAACCTTCGAGCATTTGGTGTGATTGGATCAGGCCCACAGCCAATATCAATTCCCTGGCCTGTCAGAAGTGCAGTTTCAAATGAAGTCCAGATTTTTTTTGTCTTGGATGTTTCATCCATACCAAGTGCCTCTCAAGATAATATATTTACTGCATATTCTGCTTTGTTTTGAGAAAGGGAACGAGCCTGCGGATTGTCGTACGGTCGAAATCGTCAAAATAATTACCCCTAAGCATTACGAGTGCAACGGCCACCAAATACAGCCCAGATAGTAGACAGAGCAATATGTACCCCTTAAAATGGAACATATTATTAAATGATATCAAGGTTAGAGAGAGAGTCGTTGAGAGAATAATCGGTTTAACAAAGATGGTGGGGTAGAGACGCCAGCTTAAACCATGAATATTTTTATGAACCATCATAATAAATGTCACGCTGGAAATCACGATAGTGGCGAGAATACCTATAATTATCCCGTAGTAACCAATCTGCTTTACAAGTACAAAACAAAGAACCAGATTTGTGATCCCTGCTCCGACTGAATTTAGCATAGGAATGTGAGGTTTGTTCATCCCGTGCAGAATAAAATTCCCCGGACCGGGAAGCAGGTTGATCATGTATGCAAGCATTAGAAGTTGCATGGTGTATGCACTGGTTGTATATCCCTCACCGAGCCACGTCCTCACGAAAGGGTGTGCCAGAGAAATCACAAGAGCAGAAAAAGGAATCCCCGCAACAGCCATATACTTCATTGACCTGTTGTAGAGTCCGCGCAGCTTGTCAAATTCATCTGTGGCCTGCAATGATGACGCTGCCGGAACCATTGGACTAAACACCGATGCAATAAATACTCTGGCCTGCGTGGCAATCCGATTGGCGACTTCATAATTACTGACAGCCTCCAACCCCAGGTAATGACTGAGAAGCACGCGATCCACTTGATACACCAGCAGGTTTGATATCGATGACAATTGAACTTTCCAGCTGAAGCCGAAAATCAACCTCAAAGTTTTCCTGCTGAAATGCTTGAAAGGGTTCAGTCTCATTTGAGGGAAGAGACGCCAGGCAACAAATACGTTTGAAATAACGACAAAAATGGTGATGAACACATTATTGTATATCAGTCCCTCAAGCCCATACCCGCCGGACAGAATAAAAAAGGTCCCAAGGGCCATTATGATCGTAGAAACTAAGGAGATAAGGTTGCTATATCCCATACGCTGGAATCCGATGATCAATGATCCAAAAACCCCCATAGTCATGTTTATAAAAAAAAGGGATATGGCGATGGTAAACACGTAAGATGCCTTGGCAGTAAGCTCAGGTGGAATGCATAATATTGTGGAAATTATGAGGGGTAAGACGATAATAATGACCGTACCAAAAACCAAACTTATGAGTATGTATATAACAAATGCCGTATTGATAAGGCTGTTAAGCTGAAGATTATCATCCTTGGCTTTGTATTCAGCCATAAATTTTATCAGACTATCGGTTATTCCAAAGTCACTCAATTGAGCGTATGAAGAAATAACTCCAACCAAAGCCCATATCCCAAATTCTTCTTTTCCCACATGTTTAATAATGAAGGGAGTAATGAATATTATTATCGGTATTGTGAGTAATGTTCGAACTAAGTTAAAGATCGAATTTTTTGCTATCCTTGAACCTACTTCTGAACTCAATTATCGCTCCGACTAGTAAACATTGTGAAATGCTATTTCTGTTTGAATGTTGAAATTTTGCTCTGCTGTTCAATTATAGTTTTCTTTAAATGTTCGTGATCTTTGCCTGTCAGTGTCTGGGGCAATAAGGCATGATGCATAAAGAGTCTGTTGTAAATCCTATCTATGCCATGCACCAATTTATTTTTAATCATATGGCCAAAATTCAAATTATATGTTTGAGAGAACTTCAAATTTCTCTTCTTTTTTCTGGTAAACATATGCGTATCGACATTATTTGTGTAAAAATAACAACCCTGCATTTCCGCGATTAATTGTAAACTTTTTATAGAATAAAAAGAGATGTGTTGTCCATTGTACTCACCAAGATACCACCACTCTTTTAAACTACTCAAAGAGATTCCGTCAGTTACATATGTGGTAAATAAAACATTTTCACTTATTGAGATCATTTTAGATATTTCTTCAAGCGGAGTCTCAAAATGCTCGATGACCTCAATACTTGTCAGTAACTCGAATGGCTCTTTGCTGTCCCGAACATCCTGCAAGTCGAATCCAATAGCATACAAGTTATCTGCAAATTTATCATACCTATAGAAATCAAAACCCTTGTCCCTCATCATTCTTACAAATACTCCGTTGCCACCACCATAATCCAAAAAAATCCCTAAAGGATCACAACATTTCATGATCACACTTTCTGCAACCTTACTAAAGTTCATAGGCCTCATGATAAGACCTGTATCGGTGGCTGAAAGAGGTGAAGAGTACGCCTCGCTGATCCAGTACGGTTCTTCGGTTTGCATAAATCCGCATACGGAGCATTTAAAAAAAGAGACATCATACTTGAACAGTATCATTTTATTAAAAACGTGTTCAGAAACATTTCTACAAATTTTACATATCGAATGCTTCATAACCACTTTTTTTCGCCTTTCACCAGGAGAGTCAGGGTCATCCTTGACAAGTCTTGTCAAGGGAAAAACGGAGAGTTTCCATAACCTTCCAACAACTAACGAGTTTCGGACCGAAAACTCCGGATGAGAAACTAACGAAGGTACTCACGCACCCAACGCCACTGGCTCAGAATTTCAGACAAAATTCCGTTATTATTTAAACGACTCCACCATCATCCGCACGACATCCTTCATCGCATACGTCGCCTGCCAGCCAAGTACCTGCGCTGATTTCCCAGGATTAGCCCTGCTGACCATAATTTCGGAGGGACGCAGCAATGACGCATCACTTTCAACATGATCACGCCAGTCAAGCCCAACACATCGGAAAACTTCAGCAACAAAATCTTCAAGTTTGTTGGTTTCACCAGTGGCGATAACAAAATCATCCGCTTTATCCTGCTGCAGAATCATCCACATAGCTTCAACATACTCGGGCGCCCACCCCCAATCTCTGGCAATATCAATATTACCGAGCTTTAGCTTTTCCTGAGATCCCTTGGCTATACGGCAGGCGCTCCGAACAATTTTCTGAGTAACAAACCGCTCGGGACGCAGTGGTGATTCATGGTTGAACAGTATCCCGGTGCTGGCATACAGGTTATATGCTTCCCGATAGTTGGCAATTTCCCAGAAGGCGGTTGCCTTGGCTACCGCATACGGACTTCGAGGACGAAACGGAGTATTTTCGTCAGCCGGTTGGCCATCCGTATTACCAAAACATTCGCTTGAGCCGGCATTATAGAGCCTGATCGGGCGTTTCATAAAACGGATCGCCTCAAGCAGATTCAACGTTCCGACACTGATACTTTCCAGTGTTTCCACCGGTTGATCAAAAGAAAGTCCGACTGAACTCTGGCCGGCAAGATTATATATCTCGTCAGGCTGAACAAGCGATAACACCTGGAGAACACTTCGGAAATCATTTAACGCCATGGAATAAAATGTGATCTGGTCGCGTATACCCAACGTAATTAGGCTCGAGAAAGATGCCATCTGGGCGTCTCGCGCTGTGCCATACACATCATAACCCTTCGCGAGAAGAAAACGGGAAAGGTACGCTCCATCCTGGCCTGACACTCCGCAAATAAGCGCTTTTTTTGTCATATATACTCTCCGTTTTAACGTATCCAGCAGTCATATCACTATTCGCACAGTATCTCATCCGATTCATGCACGGGGAGTATCTGCTCCCGGATAATGAGTCAGAAACCACCAATACGCACCGGCAATGCCATCTTGCAGCTCAACCGTATGCCGCCAACCCAGACCATGAATCCGGGAAGAATCGGCCAGTTTGCGTGGAGTCCCGTCTGGCTTCTCCGTGTCAAAAACCAGCGTACCCGAAAAGCCAACGACATCCTGTACCAACAGCGCCAGATCATGAATACTAATTTCCTGACCGGAACCAACATTAATCAGAGCCGGTGCAACCGGATCATTCAAGACAGCGTCATAGCGGGCATCGTCAAGATTCATCAGGAAGACACAGGCTGCAGCCAGATCATCAACCTGAAGGAATTCACGCAGCGGAGTGCCGGTTCCCCAGATCGTAACTGAAGCATCGCCGCACTGCTTTGCCTCATGAAACTTGCGGATCATGGCCGGCAGAACGTGTGATTTTTCGAGGTCAAAGTTATCATTGGGGCCGTACAGGTTGTTTGGCATGGCAGACAGATATTTAGTTCCATACTGTTGGTTGTAGGAACGGCACTGACAAATTCCGGCAATTTTTGCAATTGCGTATGCATCATTAGTCGGCTCAAGAGGTCCGGTGAGCAGGTGTTCCTCTTTCATCGGTTGCGGAGCAAATTTGGGATATATGCAGGTGCTGCCGAGAAACAGTAATCGTGTGACACCGCTCTGCCATGAGCTGTGAATAATATTGTTCTGAATCATCAGATTGTCATGGATAAACTCGCCCTTGTAGCTGCTGTTGGCAATAATT
>CAIRND010000409.1 GCA_903879825.1 uncultured Geobacteraceae bacterium | reverse complement strand
GTATCAGTAACTCTGAAAATGCCACGAGGATCTATTATTCGTGGGGAGGGCGAGCACAATCCCTTCACGGGAGAAATCATATTCAGTGCCAAGACAGCATCAGAAGTAGAGTTACGACTTCACCGGAGCATTTCAGAACTGAGGCACATTATTGAAGCGATTGTCCTAATTAATGGAATAAAGAAATATCTGAAGTATAAAGAAAACAGATGGATGGTTGTCAAGCAAGTTGCTAACAATAAGAAGCAAGCAGAGAAATGGGAAGTGCCACCACCAGCACCACGATGTGAAATACCTATACACCGGAGCAGGTCAAAAGAGCCTGTTCACCTAAGGCAAGAGTCAGGGAAAAAGGTAAGAACCGTGGAGTTCTATGGTATGCTAAAGCAGTATTTTGAAATCTGAAGGCTCTCCTCCTAAGACAACAGAGAGATTTGCTCATCTGGCACCTAATAAACTGGCTGATGCTGCTACAGTTCTCGAAATTGGTTATTTGTAATCTATTGATATTTCAGTATTACAGCTAATTATGGTTGACGCAGATGACACTGTACGCTCGATACGGCAGAAGCATTAGAGCAGATGGAGCTGAAGTCATAACAAAGGGTATGCTGGAGAAAGACCGTCATTTCAGTAACTTCCATCCAACTCTTGACTTTGCGGGATAGATGAGTTAAAAAAGATTTCAGGCCACCTTAGCTCAGTCGGTAGAGCAATTGATTCGTAATCAATAGGCCGCCGGTTCGATTCCGGCAGGTGGCTCCATAAATCAAGGGTTTACGGGGTTCCGTGAATCCTTTTTTTGTGGAAAATCGGCTAAAATGCTCCCAGGCTATCCATAGGCTATCTTTTCCTTTCTGGTAGATAAAAGGCCGGTCCCCCTGGTGAGGTCCGGCCCGTTGCTTTTGGAATCCTGCAAACCTCTCCGAAGTTGTTGCAAGCTTTTTACCTCTCCTTCAACAAACAAGGTACGATACCATTTTTCAAACCTCCCCCAAGGCATAAAAGGAACAAAAGGCATAAAAGGAATGCATACCTCTTTTGATCGCGGGATGCTCAGCCCCGGCGTAATCTCGTAGCTCAAAACTGAGCCGCCAAAACTTCCGCATCTCAAATGCCGAATTCCCCCAGGTGGAAGAGCGGAAAGTAATCAGTATGATGATAATCAGTCTACCGTGCAACCATGCCGCCGTGCTGAGCGGGTTTCCTGCTCAGGGTGATAGGAAGGTGTCACCACGGATACTGCCAGCCGTCACAAGTCATTCCTGAGCCGTGCCAGGGTGGACACCATGCAAAGGGGGGTGGGGGTGGGTTCGGGCGCAGTCCACTCTAGGGATTCAGTGCCCTCCGGCCATGTGTAAAACAAATGGCAATTTGTTGAAAATGAGTTATTGTTTAGTATTATTTCCATATTTTACAATCAGTAATCTCATACTGACAGGCTAAGTAAATATGATTCGATTACTCATAACATTGATTATTGTCCTGTTCGCTTTCGCAAGTGCATGTGATAGGTCCCAGAAAGATTCAGGACGTTCGTTAAGGGAACTGGACGAATCTGTAAAACGACTTGAGGAAAACAGCGGAAAATGGGTTCTCTGGAGGTCTTTAAATACTCTCGATAGGGGGAGCATTACCCGTTTTTGTAACGCGCTTTAGCCATTAGATATTGATAATATGAAAAAACCGAACATTCTCCACTGCTTCGCCTATTGTACGTTGGGAAGCCATGGAGAACGAGATGACACCGAGCACAGAGACAAAAATTACCTTTTGCGGACAACCGCTTTCCGCCGAGGAACTGGCCCTTATCCAAGGTATTGCTAAAGACTTTAGCAATCTTGGGCGGACCGAGATCGCCAATACCGCCTGCGAACTGCTGCAAATGGTTCGGCCAACCGGCAAGCTCAAGACGGTTGAGTGCCGGGCCTTCCTGGAAACCTTAGAAGCCGATGGCATACTCATTCTGCCCCCGCGGCGCTCTCAACGGCGCGGGGTGTAACGTCCTTCCCTTTGCTATAGGAAACAAACCCGATTGTCCCGCGTACGGTCAGTGTGTCACATGAAACTCCCCCCAAACCAACCCGGTACAATTTACCTGTAAAATAACTCATT
>CAIRND010000408.1 GCA_903879825.1 uncultured Geobacteraceae bacterium | reverse complement strand
GATTATCACCGCCGAATCGGCCCGCCTTGATGTTGGCAGTGGGGGTCTTAATTTTGGCGTTGTCAGTGAACCAACCTACCTGCAGCAACAGCAGGTGGAGGCGACTTTAGTGCAAAGCGGCCTGAAGGCAGAGCGCTCCTTTCATCTGCGCGGCGCACTTCATTATAAAGATTCCGACCTTATGGTGGAGGGTGTCAACTTCTCTGACATACGCCGCCTTTTCCCCTGGTGGCAGCTTAAGGGTAACTGGCCTATCGCCGGGGAGACCGTCATTGGCAATGACCTTGCTACCAGATTGAAACTAAAGCTTGGTGACACCATGGAGCTTGGAGGGAAGGATCAGGGTGCGCGAATACGCATATCGGGCATTGTTTCTTCCGGCGGTGAGGAAGATGGATTATTGTTTCTGGCACTGCCGGAACTCCAGCAGGCACTCGGCCTGGGCGGTCAGTTAAGCCTGGTTAGACTCATGGTGACAGCGGGGGGGGATAGCCTCAAAAAGAGCGCAGCATCTCTTCAACTGCTTATGCCATCTGCAAAAGTAAATGAAGTTCGCCAGACAGCACGGACCTCAGAGGGGCTGCTTGCAAAAGTCAAGCTGCTCATGCTCATGGTTACTGCTGTCGTGCTGGTCTCTGCAGGCAGTAGTGTGGCCGGTACAATGAGCACAACAGTGCTGGAAAGAGGCAAGGAAATTGGTCTTATGAAGGCGATGGGAGGGACCCGGTGGGAGGTTATGCTGATCTTTTGCGGGGAAGCGGCGATGCTCGGAGTTTTGGGCGGTGTAGTCGGGTATCTCTTCGGCAGCATTGTCGCCCAGTTTATCACCAAAACGGTTTTTTCCGCATCTGCCGAGTTAACCCCCTGGTTTGTTTTTGTATCGCTGGGGGTAAGTTTGTTTTTAGCATTATTGGGAAGTGTCGGACCGATGATATCGGTGTTTAAACTTGATCCGGTGAGAAGCCTTCGGGGGGAATAAACCAATTTGGCCACAAAAAAGCACAAAAGACGCAAAAAGGTAAAACTCCGAAACTTTCAGTTACTGATAACGTGAAAGAAATCTGAGTTTTAAAAGTATAGCTGAAGACGGATTTGAACAAAACATTGCAATATACAAAGCTATAACTCATTCAATAGATCCGTTCCCGTATATATTCTGTTCTTTATTGTGGCAAAAAGGCCTCAGCTAGTGGAAATAAATAGCCTGTGCGATATCATCCGCGAAACCAGTTTTGATCTGCATTGTTTTTTACGGCATGGTCATCTGGAAAAAATATATGAAAATGCCCTTGCACATCGTCTTACAAAACGAGGCGTTGACGTAAAGCAGCAGTATCCACTTCGAGTTTTCGATCAGGATGGGACTCCACTTGGAGATTACTTTGCTGATTTGTTTATTGAAAATCGGTTGATAGTCGAACTGAAGGCATGTAAAGCTCTTGCAGATGAACATGTCGCTCAGATTTTGGGGTATCTTAGATCATCCCGTATTGAGCATGGCCTGCTGATAAACTTTGGTGCGTCTAAACTGCAAATAAAGAAGTACATTCTGAGTCAGGATTTACAGCTTTAACTACAATAACCTGCCACAAGATGTCGCATCGGATGTTTATTGATCAGCAGGATTTTTTTTGCGTATTTTGTGCTTTTTTGTGGCTGAATGTTTTTTTCTGAAAGGTTAGAGAGAATGAGTGACAATATAATTGAAACAAGCGGTCTTACCAGAAGCTACGGCGATATCTGTGCCTTGAAACCTCTCGATTTGCACGTTCCTGAGGGGGAGTGGCTATCTGTTATGGGGCATTCCGGTTCCGGCAAGAGCACCCTTATGAATCTTGTCGGCGGACTTGATCGGCCGAGCGCCGGTTCCTTACGGGTAGGGGGGGCAGACCTGCTGGCTCTCAGCGAGGATGGTTTAGCTCGCTTCCGTAGGGAATCCGTCGGAATAATATTTCAACAACACCACATGGTCCCTTACCTGACGGCCGTGGAGAATGTAATGATGGCCCAGTACTTTCACAGTGTCCCTGATGAGGCAGAGGCGAGAACTGCCCTGGAGAGGGTGGGGCTTGGACATCGACTGAAGAACCGGCCCGGAGAGCTCTCCGGCGGAGAACAACAGCGGGTTTGTATTGCCCGGGCAATCATCAATAGCCCGAAGCTCTTGCTGGGTGATGAGCCGACCGGAAACCTTGATCACAAGAGTACGGTAATGGTGATGGAGCTACTTAAAGAGCTGCGGGCCGAGGAACGGTTCACCATTATTATGGTGACCCACAACCAGGAAGTAGCCGCCTGGGGAGATCGGACTATTTATCTTGATGATGGTGTGTTGGTGCGTGAAGAACGGATGAGTTCCTGATGATTGCAGTGAAACTCATTCCCCATCTCCTTTCCTGGTTCGGTATAGTCCTCATCCTATTAAGAGGCTTTCCCAAGCGACGATCGGTTGTAATTGCAACCAGCATAGCCGGATTTGTAATTGGAGTGGTGGGAGCATTTCTACTACTCCGTGTTTTGACAGGATCAGTGGGGTTTGTGATCATAACGTCGGTGCTGGGTATGTGTTTTCTCTTCCTGTGGGGTGTTTCCGTCGCAGCAATTTACAGCAGAGCCGGGCGGGGCGTGACAACCGGATGGGGGGTGAGACTCGTAAGTACGCCGCTTTGTGCCGGCAGCGTCACCGCTATATCGGGCATAGTTGCGGGTGCCGTGTGCAGTTGCACACTGCCGGCAATGGACAGTACGCTTATGAATTTAGCTATGCTTGGCTCTATCTCCGGCGCGTTGGCGTATGTTCTTGCATATGCTGCCCTGGCGGTCGAGAAGCGGATTTCACACTCATTTACCGTATCTCCTTCAGGGATGATATCAGCTGTGGTGGCACTTCAGCTCTTTAGCTCTTCTTCAATTATTCGCCTGGACCTTTTTTCTCCACTCAGCATGAAAGTGATGAAGTTTGCCCATGACTTTGTGCATCAGTTCATGGAATCTATGCTGATTCCGGATCACGTATTTGTCTGGAGCTATCTCTGGCGATACATCGGGCTGTTGTTTGGAAAAGAGATCGGTTTCTGGGGTGGAATGTTCATCTGGTTTACGCCGGTACTCCTAGTCATGTGCGCAGTGCAATATGAACGTTTGCCGTCGGTTGCCCATATAAGGCAGGGAGCAGAGCGCCGTAAACTTCTGGCTGCCGCTATCAGACAACGGCGATTACGTCTTGTCGTGCCATTTATTGCCCTGCTGATATTTACTGCGGCTGCCTACCAAAGTTGCTATCCCAATGTGGAATACTGGGATCCAAAACCGATAGTCGTCACGGCAACATCATCCGGTGAAATCATTATTCCAATGAAGAGTGACATTGATCTGGAAGACGGCAAACTGCATAAATTCCTGTTTAAACAGGGGGGAAAGGAAGCCCGGTTTTTCGTATTGCTGGGGCCTGCAGCTAAATTGACCGTGGATCTGGATGCCTGCGCCATCTGTAAGCCAGACGGTTATGGTCAAGCTGATGGAACCGTAATTTGCTATTATTGTAAAACGCTTATCCCGCTGGAAACCGTCGGCAAACCTGGTGGCTGTAACCCCGTACCTATCACTTTTACAGAAAAAAAAGACGGAGTACACATTGATGCTCTGACACTCATCAATGAATGGACTAATACGGTACAGTCAACAACCAAGGGTAAGGAGGGGGGCAAATGAAACGGCTGTTGCGTCTTTCCGGAAATTTGTTAACGTCCAGATTCACCTCGCCTGTGGTGATCGGCTTCTTCCTGCTACTCTATATCGGTGTTGCGTTCTTTACTGAAGAGGCCTTGATAACTCAGATGGAATTAGTCCGCCAGAGTGCAGTACTGGTTGCCCTGCTGTCACTGCTCCCGCTCAATATCGCTAGCCGGATTGTGGCGGAGATGTTGAGATATATTGAAAGGCGGCGGTTATTTTCCGGCACGGCGGCTGATAATGAGTCCGAATTGTTTGATGAGACCATAGTTCTTGCTGTCTCCCCTGCCATTACCGGGTTGCAGGAGAGGCTTGACGGTCTGGGATACAGAACATATCAAACGGAACGCTCTCTCTCCGCATGGCGGGGAGTCAGCATTTTTCCTGCGCGGGTTCTTTTTCTTTCCGGTGTATTCTGTCTCTTTCTTGGGATACTTGTCAGTCTCGTTACCAGAACTTCCTATCGGGGGCCTGTCATAGAAGGGGTTGCGTTACCGACTCCATCGGGGAATGGCGGCGTTGTTGAACAGATTAGGCTGGAGAAGTCCACGGGGTCCATTCTTTCAAAACAATTGTCAATGGAGGTCGCTCCCGCCAGGCCCGGAGATGCGCGGGTATCGTGCGGAATATATCCTCCGACAAGATATCAGGGGTCTTTTGTCTATCCTCGATTCCTTGGCGTTGCACTTCTGGTACAATTTTCAGCACCTGATCTCCAGAAAGGGTTTGAAAAACATGCCATCCTCAATATTTATCCTGCAGGAAAAGAGGCGGCAGTTGAAATTCCGGATTCTCCCTATCGACTCATGATTAGTATGGCCGAGTCTGGTGACGGATCGGATCCTTATATGACGGGACGCATGAATTTTACCTGTAAGCTGCTAAAGGGTAATGAGATGCTTTTTGCAGGGAATGTACCGGGAGGAGGGGAGTTTGTTCGTGATGGTTTCCGGCTTGCGTTTCCGGATTTCAGGCGCATGGTGATTACGGACTTTATTCGGGATTACGGGGTTCTATTCGTCTGGAGTGCAGCCATCCTGTTTGGCGCCTCCTTTTTATTCTGGCTGCCGGTGCGACTGTTCTTTCCCTTGCGGCAAATGTTGTTTATCAGGCACGGAACAGATATGATCCGGGCCTGTTCGCGCACGGAAGGGAAAGAAAAGATGCATGGAGGAGTATTTAACGAAACTCTGGACATGTTTGATGCAGGTAGGGTGGAGAGAAAAACGAACTTGGGTTGATGGTGAGGATGTTCATTGCGCCACAATGAAAGTAATTTAAATTAAGTAAAATTATTATTTATAACGACCATAACTACCAAATATTTTTTACTACCTGTACTATCAGGAACAAATAAAATCATAGGAGGGGCACAAAATGGAAACGTTAAAAAAAATCATGTTGGCTACTACTGCAGTTCTCGCAACAGTTATTATTGCCGGATGTTCAAAGGATGATATGTCAACGGTAAAAAAAGGTCATTTGGAATTTAATAAATCACTTACAATCGGGCAGGCTCTTGATGGCTACAAGTATTTTGGGAAAAAAGAATGGCTGGCTAAGAAAACGCCACAGGGCACACGCCTAGTGATTCTAAAAACCGAGATGAATCCGCAGTTTATCAAAGAAATAAATGAAGAGTGTATTAAATCTGATCCGCAGGGAAAAGCAATAGAATCGCAGCTGTGGTCCATACAGTTTACCTTGAACAGTGACGAAACAATTCATATATCAGGGACACAAACGCTGACAACCTTAGCAGATAAAAATAAAGTGGATGGCTCCTTAAATGAAGCATTACTGCAATCCGTATATAAAAATCAGTTAGCTACCGTTTGTAAGTAAATTCATACCTCGTCAGTACCCACTGGAATTCCCACATTCATTCTTTGTATGTTGGGAGATTTGTGCTCTTCGGTTTCGCTCAGTGTGTGGATAGTGAGCGAAACCGAACGACACCCAGTGACTGGAGACTCATCGGCATGAAAATTCTGTTCATTGCAGGTCGTGAACCGGCTTACGTTAGAAATGCGGTGATCCTGACATCCCTGGCAAAGTGCGGAATTGAAATTATTAATTGTACTGATTCGTCCGCTTCGTATCCCGCCCGTTATTTGAAAGTCATACTGAAATTCCTTTCCTGCCAAAAATATGATGCTGTTTTTATCGGCTTCCTGGGTCAACCGCTTGTTCCAATAATCAGAATGTTTACCCGCAAACCTATTATTTTCGACGCCTTCCTCTCCACCTATGACACAATCTGTTTTGACAGGAAAATGTTCAAGCCTGACTCATTGTTTGGCAGGTTTTTCTACAATCTTGACAAATATTCCTGCAAACTAGCTGATAAAGTTGTGCTGGATACCGATGCACACATTGACTATTTTACGAAAACGTTTGCTCTGCCGAAGGATAAGTTTCACCGGGTCTTTGTCGGAGCCGAAGAGTCTCTTTTTTATCCACGGGATCTGGACAGAGAGGACAAAAAGTTCCGGATCTTTTATTATTCTTCCTTTCTGCCGCTTCACGGAACGGAATATATAGTTTTGGCTGCCAATATATTGCGTGAACATGCTGATGTTGAGTTTGTCATTGTTGGCAGGGGACTGGAACATAAAAAGATTCAAAACCTGGTTCAGAGTCTGAATATTGATATGATTCGTTTTATCGACTGGCTTCCCTACGAACAGTTACCTCTGGTAATTGCACAGGCAGATATTTGTCTGGGGGGACACTTTTCGGACATTGACAAGGCCGGGAGAGTTATTGCGGGGAAAACTTTTCAGTTTTTAGCAATGAAAAAACCGGTCATTGTGGGGGACTGCCCGGGAAACCGGGAGCTATTAACTAACCGGAGGGATGCACTCTTCGTCTCAATGGCTGACCCGGGTGCGTTGGCGAATGCAATTATTGAGTTGAGAGATAACGTGTCTTTAAGGGAGGATATTGCCCTGGGGGGCTATGAAACATTTATGCAGCAAGTCAGTAATGAAGCGATAAAAACCGAAATTCAGAAAATAGTCAATTCTTCAGTCCAATGTTCCTATCGCATTACCTGATTATTGCTGGTCATGTTGACCTGTCATTACTTCCATACGGCTCTTGAACAATTTCCGAAAGTTAGCCATGTTCAACAGTTTCAGATCGTTTCTACAGATACCGCGGTTTAACCACAGTGAACGGAACACCGTACATACCAGGGCAGAGCAGACGAGAAGCAACCGCGATTTAACAATAAATCCGGGAAGGCTGCTTTTGCATGAGCAGTTGCATGAAGCATAAACCCTGGTCAAAGGCGCCCAGTTAAAATACTTGATAGTCAGGGAGAGTCCCGCCTCAATGTTTTCATGGAGGGCCTCGTCGCGGATGGTTTTGGATGCTTCATGGAGTCGGTACGTCGACAGGAACCGGGAAAGATAGACACAGGGGAAGTGCGTGCCGATTCTGATCCAGAGGTCGTAGTCCATGGCAAAATGAAGTGACTCATCCAATCCACCCACCGCTTCAAATACGTCGCTTCTAATAAATGCAGAGGGTTGGCAAATGAAATTGAACGAGGCAAGCGTATTGAGATCGAACTCACCAGTTCGATACCTGCCGATGATGGCCCCCGCAGAATCGCAGTAATGGGCATCACCATACAGCAGTCCGGTGTCGGGGTGCTCGCAAAAACAGGTTGCAGCGGTCTGCAATGCCCCCGGCAGGTAGATGTCGTCGGAATTGAGCCAGGCGAGTATTTCACCATGTGCCATCCTGAAGCCTTTCATCAGGGCATCCGTCTGTCCCTTGTCATTTTCGCTGATCCAGCGATAAGTTATACCTTGACAGGCTATGGGCCATTCCCCTTTACGCAGCAAGTCATCGTAATGTTTCATAATGACCACTGAATTATCGGTTGAGCCACCATCAACGATGATGTAATCGATGATGAAATCTCCAGCCTGACTGATGATGCTTTCTATTGTTTCGGAAAGGAACACTGCCTGATTATAGGATGGAGTGACAATAGATATGACAGGAAACTTTTTGTTATCCTCCATTGTTCAGAATCTCCCGGTACAGCCCAATATGTCGCTGCGCAATTTTCTCCAGGGTAAACTCACGTTCCACCTTCTGCCTTGCCTGATGGGATAATTCTCTCCAACGAACTTCATTGCCCAGTATCCATGTGATTCCTTTCGCAAGATCTGCCGGATCAAAGGGATGTGCAAGGTAACCGTTCTGCCCGTGATCTATAAGATCCGGCACACCACCCTGATTGAATGCTACACAGGGCGTGCCGCAGGCCATTGCTTCCATAACGGTATAGGGGAGGTTTTCCTGTATGGATGGCAGGACAAAAACATCCGCAGCTGCATAAAGGAGTGCGAGACTGACATCGTCATGCTGCAACCCTATGTAGCGGGTTTTGAAACAGAGATTTTGTGGCTGGTCAGGTTGTGGAGCGCCAAAAACGATCAACTCCAGCGAGTCGTTCCGCACAATGGTGTTGGCCAAAGTGTTTAAAGCCTGCACGAGCAGGTGAAAACCCTTGTTGCGGTCTTTAGTGGCTGACTTTGCACCGAAGAGAATAATTTTTTTATCATGCGGAAGAGAAAGAATTTCACGAGCTGTATGCATGTCAAACGGTCTGTAACTCTGCACATCAATTGCATTGGGAATAACCTCAATACGCGATGAGTGAAAAAGCGAACTCGTCTTTGCACAGTCTGCCATCCAGCGACTGGGGGTGACGATTGTCAGGTTCAGGTCGTGCCAGGCTTTCTGTTTCCTGCGCCACACTCGGCGCGAAAGGTCATTATCACGCGAAGAACCAAGGACAGGGCAGCTGCCGCAGGAATCCCGATAACGGGTGCAGTCAAAAGGGACATAGCAACCGCCGGTAAAAGCCCAGGAGTCGTGAAGAGTCCATACAATCGGCACCTTGAACCGGCGCAGCGTCTCCAGACGCATCATGATTGCCACCCAGTGAAGATGGATTATATCAGGTGATAAAGCTATCTTGGAAAGAAGCCGGTCTGGTATGAAGGCTGGTGAAAACGGGCCATTGATCTTTTTAGGGGCGGTGTTGAAAATAAATTCTTCAAGTGTAGGCCGGGCAAAACCCATCACTTTGCTAATGGTCGTATCGGGACCAATGACATAAGGAATATCGGCAAATTTTCTCTGTACCCGCAGCTGTGCATCACTACCCGTGTCACGAAGACCTTTAAGCAGGTTAATTGCTGCTCTGGCTGCGCCCCCCTCGATATCGGCACTGTTCAAAAGTTGAATCTTCATACTGTCCAAAATCCTTTGATCTTATCGGCAAAAACTTCCATCGGCCAGTTCCTGACCAAGTGGCGAGGCACCTGAAAAGGGTCGGTCCAGCGGTGCACCTGACCTGCGAAGTTCGCAGCAGCCTTGGTGAATCCGGTATTCCGGCAGAGTGCCTCCGTTTCTTTCGTATAATCGCAGCGCCTGCCGAACGGGTAGGAAAACACCCGTATATCACTGCCCAGCCACGCCTCAAGCTGTTTTTTTGATGCTGCTATTTCTTCCGCCTGGTCAGCCGGGGGGAGCGAAGAAAGCCGGGTATGCGTTACGGTATGAGCACCGATGGTGACCCACCCGCTTTTCGCAAGCAAGCGTAATTCGTCCACTGTCATGGCGCGGTGAGTGTCGGTAAGCTCTTCTTCGGTCCCCGCCCAGTGCCGAAGCTGGATAAGCCGGTCTTGGCGCTGTTCGGGATCGACGTTCTTTATTACTCGCACTATTTCGTGGTAACATTCCCGCCGTTCACCATTGGTGCCGGTCGGCCACATCTTTACCAAGCGGCCATCGTTCAGTGGAAAACCGGAAGGGAGATTTTGCCCCTCCATGATGATTCGCTCCAGTTCATTCCACCAGAACTCCTTCCTGGTGCCAATTGTCCCGGTGCTGACAAAGAAGGTTGCCGGCACCCCCACTTCTTCGAGAATCGGCAACGCCTCCAACGCATTGTCAGCATAGCCGTCATCAAAGGTAATGCATACGGCGGGCTTCGTAGACTTCGCCCAATCATCCTCAAATCTGACCAGTGAAATATTATCCTTTAGATATCGCATCTGCTGCCGGAAATTATCCGGCGTCACTGCCAGGAGGTCGGGGTCGGACGCTAACGTTGTCACACGGTGGTAAATGAGGACGATTACCGGAGGATCGAATTGATTAAGCAGGCAATTTACCGGTGTGCGCACCAGGGAACGCAGAGATACGTAAAGGTTGTTGAGCATTTTCGTCACTTCCGTGCGACTATTGTTATCAGCAACTGATAATCAGGATCATTCTGATCGAGGAGTGTTCGATCCGGCAGGTCTTCCACGGTGATTCCCTGCAGAAAAGCGGTCGCAGAGAGAACATTACCGAAAGTTTCGATGGTAACACCACCTTTGAAAACCGGCTCGAACAGTTTTTGAATGGAAGCGGTTGTAAAGCGCCAGTAGTCACCCCACCTGTCCATGTCGTAACGGCTTATCTGGCTGATACCCGCAACAGTGGCCAACAGAACCCCCCCCGGTTTCAGGATATGGTGAGCGCCTGCTATGGCTTTCTGTACGTCAAAAATAAAGTTGAAGGTCTGGGTGCAGATGAAGCAGTCTACGGCATTCTCAGGTAGTGTTGCAGGATCGGTGAGATCGCCCACTATCGTTGCGTGTTTGTTGCCTGGAGTCGCGTGCAGCACCTCAAATTTGTCGACGCGGCTTCCACCGAATCGCCTGCTGTAGCAACTGTCGGCAATCTCCAGAGTCCGACCGCGTATCAGATCCGCACGGCTATTGAGAAATTTATCGACGTAGTAACGGTCAATGGGGGTGCCACGGTCACATCCGAGAAGAGAACTTACCGGTCTGATTCTAAAATGGTCTTCAAATTTGACTGTTATTTTCTTTCGGACAAGATAACCCAGCAGAGTCCTTATCATTTGAATCCCCGCTCCATAGCCTTTACATGGCCCATGGAAAGATTTATTACTGCTTGAAAGCGGTCCCCATAAGGAAGAAAAAAGTTTACGAATTCACCCACCCCAGAACTCCTGAAAAAACTGAACAGGAAGAGGTCGGACCTTCTTAAAGTATGGTTGCGCAAAAAGGGTATCAGGGGTGTAAGCCGAACATTCACGGCAGACCGGCGCAAGAGTGCCACTGGGAAAAGAATCGAGAATCCCGGTGTGCCGTTTGCCGGACCAGACTTCGGCGAGGGAGCTCTTTCCGGCATCTCCGATAAGCAACTTGTCACCATCGAAATCGACACAGCCACAGGCGGTTATTTTTCCGTCCCAGCAGACCGCCATATGGATGCTCGGGAAGGCGCAGGTGAGCCGCTTGCGTTCTTGGTTTGCCTTGATTGTGAGTTTCGGATGTACGTCCTTGCTTACCACGCCGGAATAATTGTCATAACTCCAGATGTGGCTGATGAATACCCCGTTGCGTCGGTATGTGGAGAGTTGTTTCCTGAAACGGTGAGTGAATTTCCAATCATCAGTGCGGAATGCGAAGGTCAGGTTAGCAGGGTTTTCGATACCATTTCTTAATTGCATGAGACGGTCCATCGCCTGCTGCGTCTCAAGAAAGCGGTCAACTCCGTACTGGGAGCCATAGGTGCTTCTGTCCAATCCGCCGATACTGACCTGGATGCAAAAGATCTCTTTGAGGAGATACCTCACTTCATCGTCGGAGTATCGATCCAGGGCGATACCATTTGTTGTAAGCGTAACCTGGTTAATTGCAGGGAACTCCTTCAGCAGTTTCAAGCGTTCGATGAGGTGCGGGTCAAGCAGCGCATCTCCCACTACCGGGGTAAAAGAGACCGCCCCTCCTCCCATGGCTACATAATCCGTCACGATCTTGGTGAACAGGGCCATGTCCATGACCCCCTTTTTACGTTTCATGCTTGGATATGAACAGAAGATGCAGGCTGCATTGCAGACATTGATAGTTTCTATCTGAAGAATAAGTGGTTTTTCCCGTACAAGTGTGCGCAGCCGTCCAACCCTCGTGGGTAACCAGACTTTATGAAGATATTTTCTGCCGGAGCATCTGATAGTTTGCAGTGGGGCATGCAGAAAAGAGGATGTAAAGTTTATCAGTTTTGTAACGAAGATCATTTACACACCCCTTTCAAAAAAATGGCTGTTGCATTCTACCACGCTTTGGGATAGAGCAACGCCTTGGTCAGCATCCACGCGGTATTGTGCAGTGGCTTGAAAAAAAAACATGATCCGTGTACGGCAAACCAGTAAGAGATTAAAGACGCAATGACTGCACCCATGGCACCGTAGACAGGTATCAGATAATAGTTAAGCACGATATTGATAATTGCCCCTGATAACAGGCTGAAAAAATTGGCTTTCGTCCAATTCATCGAGATCATGTAAATAGTCCGGGCTGTTCCGAGATTTGTGAACAGACTACCCCATACAAGTATCGCCAGCAACGGCCCAGCCTTGTCATAAGCGGAACCATATAGTGTGTTTACCAGCCAGCCTGAAAGAAATGTCGTAGGGATGGCAATACAATAGGCGATCAACGCCATCAGATTATATAACTTTTGAAGTTGTGACTTAAACACCTCGTTGTCCGTTGTTCCTCCTTTTATGATTGAAGGAAAAACTGATGCACATATTGCCATGGAGATAAAGCCCCATGGTTCGGCAAGTCGGACTGCCGCTGAATAAATCCCTACCTCCTCGCTTCCTGCCAAGGTGCCGAGCATGACCTGATCAATCCGGAGATAAACCATGGTGACAAATGCGGAAAGCATCATGGGCCAGCTGTCATTCAGTAATCGTTTTGCCAGTTGGGTATTAATGCGCCACGTGCGTAGCCGCACTCCTTTCGCCTGATAGGTGATCACCAAACCTGCCGCACCGGTGACAGTTTCGGCCAATCCGGTCCAGGCAAAGGCGATAAGCGATGCATGTGTAAGTATCAATCCAATTTTCACCACGCCACCGAGAAGGAGTACTGAGCTTTTTGCAATTGCAGAAAACTTCCACTGGAGGCGGGATTCGAGCCAGAATTCGATTGCATTGAATGCCTGGAAAATAGCCCCGGCAGACATTATCCCCACAAGCCAGAGTGCAAGGGGGTCCGATCTTCGAACAAGACAAATACTAAGCATTGCCAGGCAAAAAGCCACACCACCACCAATGAGCATCATAATAAAGGAGGTTCCCAGCACGTCATCCCTGCATGATGGGTTGCGGACCAGCTCACGAATTACAATGCCATCAAGACCAAGTAGCCCAACCGTGGTGAAGAGAGCGACAAAGGCAAGTGCATAGTTAAACTCACCATAGAGAGCAGGGCCGAAATAGCGCGCCATCAAGACGCCAATGACCAAACCGACCCCTTGGCGGACAATCTGACCTCCCATCAGCCAGCCGGTGTTCCCGATGACATTCTGAAAATGCTGACGTCCTTCGAGTTTATTCCTGACGGAGCCGGGAAGGTATTTGGTCCACCACGCGTTCATTAAGGGGTGGCCTCTTTAAGGACTTTCAGGTAACTATCCCTGAATTGGTCGACATAGTATTCGGGATTTAACTGCTGCGCTCTTCTGGGCTCTTTCAGTTCGGCCATTATTGCTCCGGCAAGGGATTGATGGTCGCCGTAGGGGACAAGAGCCCCGTAATCCCCGCTTGTCACCGTTGAGCGGATGCCATCTACATCGGTGCCGACAACTCTGGTGCCTGCGCCAAGCGCCTCGATGACGGTCATGCCGAAACCCTCAAAGATTGAAGGAACGACGACACACTGGGCCTTATTGTACAAAGCATTGAGCTGGTCATCGGGGATGAATCCCAGGAAGGTGACGTTGCGTTCCAGATCTAATTGGCTGACAAGCTTTCTCATTTTATCAAGATCGCTTCCTTTTCCACCTACCAAAAGTTGTGCATCCGGAATGTGCTGCACGACATACGGCATGCTGCGAATCAGAAACTCCACTCCCTTCCGCTTGTCAATACGTCCAATGTAGAGAATGCTGCTTTGGATTTTTTTGTGGCCTGAGTGGTAAAAATTATTACGGTCTATTGCACAGGTAATAACGATCATTTTTTCTTCGGGGATGTTGTATCGCTCCAGAAGCACACGTTTTGTATCTTCACAGTCGCAAATTATCTTATCAGCACGCTGGTACGTTTTCCTCTCAAACGGAATGAATATCCGTTTCCAAAATTGCGATTTGATATAGGTGTATTGCTGCCAATATGTATGGTGACAGGTTATTATTACCGGTATTGCGATCTTTCTGAAAAAGAGGACGCCTCCCGCGCCGGAATGGACGTTCAACGTATCCAAATTATATTTTGAAATGATTCTATGGATGTTCAGGTGCAACCAGATTGATACCCCGACCTGTTTAATAAAACGGACCGCCCAGAAATTTATGCGTATATGGCCAGGCAATAGGTTGTCTGCAGGAGAAAAAAATAAAACACCCTTGTTTTTTACCTCACGATACAACGTGTACGTTACCCGGCCAATGCCACCGATAAAGGGGAAAAAGTCATAGGTTATTATTCCTGTATTGGCCATCGACCCTCTCAAAAAACAAATATCAGCTTGATTTAGCAATAGTTAAAGGGTAATACAACTACTAATTTGCGTGGGCACGATATAGCTATTTTGTCTGCAAAGCAAACAGTTTAAAACCTCACGATGACAATACGCCAATCTTAATCCCAGGCTTTATGATGACAGGCTTAACAATCAGAACAAAACATCCCTTCGTAGCCGAAAGAAAAGTATGAAACGTTTTTTTTCAACAGTGAGAATACATGCACCTGGACTGTTGCTGTCTCTGTATGTGTTCTCTTTTTGGATTTTACCCCAAGACTGGAATGAGGATAACACACTTGACGGGTCATGGCGGTATGCGCTTGGAATGTTCAGGGGAGATGGTTTCTCTCTCGGTAAGGATTCCTGGTTTACCTACGGTCCACTTGCTCACTGGTTTGGGGCGCCAATGGGCGCAGAACAGTATCATCCCTTCCCGTTTTATGTGTTAGGGTTTTTCGTTGCCGGCATTATCGGAATATCCTTTGCGCGGATTCTCTCTACCATTGAGCTTCCCTATTATCTCAGACTTATCTCTACCATTATCTTCCCGTTCTGCTTTATCGGCATGGATGGTGTTCAGGAAGTTCATCTCATAATTGCCCTGTTTATGCTGCTGATTTCATGTTGTATTCAAGAAACACCAGATAATACCAGTATGGTGTCAATGGTCATCTTGAGTGCCTGCGGGCTTCTGTACAAAATATCGTTCGGAATGCTGTCTCTCTTTATACTGATGGTTTTATTGGCATCACTGTTTGCCAGGAAAAAAATAGGCATCACAAAGATTATTCTCTATCTGGCAGGATATGGGGCCCTACTATACGTTTTGTTTGTGGCTACGTCAGGAAGTTTTGATCTGATTACATATATTCTCCTTGGCCTTGAAACATCGAACAAGTACTCGGAAATAATGATCAGAAATATGCCCTATAGCCCACCGAACTATATTGTTGCAGTTGTGTATATTATCGCAGGAACCGTGCTGGCATGGCAGGCATCTAAAATGATGGCTGGTAAATGGGCTGCTGCAAGCCTCATGACAGCCTATCTCGGTGCGATGCTGCTGTTGTACAAACATGGCTTTGTGCGTGCGGATCTTTCTCATATGAGATTGTTCTATAGTTGCGTTACGCCGTTTCTGGCCATTCTTGCCGTGGTCTCTCACCGTTGCCTGAAAACAAAAACCATATCAGCAAAGGTGTTGCTTTGGTTGGTTTCACTGGTATTTGTCTTGATCTATTCGGTAATGCTCACCTTCCTTCCCGGAGCAACCGGTCCGGTGCATCTGGTAAAGAATTGGCTGACATGTGGGAATCGAATTGTTGCTGGAATAGCAGGACAGAGCCCAAAAGAATTTCCTGCCAAGAGAGCTTTTGTTAAAAACAGCCAGCCACAGCTTTTTGCCTATTTGAACGAGTATGGACGAAAATTCGGGGCGAAGGGGAGGGAACCGCGCATTGCCTTTTACCCGTGGGAATTGTTGCACTTCGAGGGGTTGGAAGGATTTGACCTGGCACCCTCACCAAGTCTGCAGCTCTATTCAACGGGGCCTCATTCGCGCGCGCATCGATTGGAAGCGGAGTTCCTCTCGTCGGTGCGTCGACCGGATGTCGTGGTTATCGGCCCTGCGGCGATTGATGGCAGACCACCTGTCAGCGAACTTACGGACCTGTTACTGTCTCTCTATTGCCACTATCGCGTTGCAGCTGTTGTTGATGGTTTTACCATTCTTGAAGTAAGTGAAAAGGTGAAATCTCGGGTTGCTGTTATCCGATACTCTGAAACAGCAACGGGTGTGGCGGGAGAATTTCTCCGCATTAGTTTTGATCAGCCTGCTGCCGTCAACATGCCGCTCTGGCGATTCGCTACTACTGCGTTTAAATCCCCGGAACTCTCTGTCGCTGTCACGTTGACCTACCACAATGGCAGAGAGGTACAGTCTGTTTGGAGAGGATATCTGAGCCAGCTTCAGGGAGGAGTTCTTTTCAGTCCGGAAACGGTTCCGGATTTTTTCGGGTCACATTTCAGAACGGCCGCCTATGGGATGCCTTCAGTAACGCATAGCGTGGCTTCAATAAAGAGTGCCGTTGCTGAACTACGGCGTAGTGATGGCTTCTGGAATCTCCCGGTTATCCCCCAGGTTGTTCCGCTGACAGTAAAATACTGTTCATTCATGTAGAAAGGAATAACGGGAGCATCACACAAAATATTATCTCCTTATTTGCGCTACATCTGGTTGGAGAAGTATCTGTTGTACGGTAATTACTGAGAAGTTGTCATTGGAGAAAAAATGAATGTTACTAACGCATCTGTTGATGGAAACAATCCCACGTCCGGCGGTCTGAAGTGGGTAGTGGTAACCCTTATCGTCTACTTTGGTCTGCGGCTTCTTTACTTTGCTATCAATATTTCCCCCTACGTACCACCCGATGAAGTTACTCATTTTGGGGTATGCACAGTATTTTCCAAGGCATTCCTTCTTCCGGATAACTCGCCTGATTCATATCAGTATGGCCTTGTGACAAATATCCCCTGGCTTTATTACTGGGTTATGGGAAAACTTTTGGTTCTTAACATCACCAGTATGTCTGACCTCGTGTTTCTGCGGATTTTCAATATTCCCATTGCCTTTGCCACGGTTCATTTTGTCAGGCGTCTTACGCGATTATTAACAGAAGATCGTTTGACGGAGATACTTGTCACCGTTGCTATGACAAATACGTTGATGTTCTCCTTTCTCTCAGCATCGGTTTCATACGACAATCTGGCAAATCTTCTGGCAGCGATGGCAATTTTTTACCTGTTTGCCTTTTTCAAAGAGAGATCCGGTCGTTTATTGATTCTATCGCTTCTCTCTCTGTTGGCAGGCTGCCTGACAAAGATCACTTTTCTACCGCTAGCGGTTATGCTGGTGGTGCTGTTTATCATTCGTGAAATTAAAAATTCTCGAATGCTTCTTTCCGACGCGACGGCCTGTTTCAAATCGCCGGGTAGACAGGGTGCTTTATTGCTGGCAGGCGTCATTGTCGGTATTTTACTGAATGTACAGCTTTATGGCGGGAACTACGTGCATTACGGAACAATTAATCCGGCAGTTGAAGCGGTTCTCCCCCTGGAGAAAGCCATGCAGTACCGGCTAACGGCCCGGAATTATATTTTTAGTCTTTTCAAGGAAGGAAAAATTACGATCGAAAAGGCACGGGAGATGGCAGTGCAGATTACCCATTCGGGTGACAGGGGCGGTGCAATAGGGCTTGTGGAAAATTATGCGCGTGCGAAACAGGCCGGGTTTAAACCAGTGGGGCCGCTTCCCTATACCGCCATGTGGCTCTTGCAGATGCTGTCAACCTCATTTGGTATCAAGGCCCACATCGGGATGCTGAATCATGGCTTCAGCTTCATTCCATTGGCGTTATTGTTCTTATGCGTGTTGACCTCATGGCTTGTGCGATTTCGCCCTTGGGATCAGAGTTGGCTCCCCGCAACTCTTATGGGGATTTCATTCTGTTATGCTGCCTTTTTGCTGCTCAAAATAAATTATCCAAACTATGTTGATTCTACGGATATTGTTCTTACTGTGGCGGGGCGCTATATTTTTCCTGTTATAGGGCCGGTTTATGTCGTTTCGTGCCTCTATCTCATGCGGCTTTTTAAGGGGAACAAGGGGAGGCTTGCGCTTGCCGTTTTTGCGGGAGTTGTGTTGATATTTTCCGATTTCCCCTTCTTCCTCTCAAATGTTACTCCAGAGTGGTTTGATTGGACGTTGAAATAGAAAATAATGGAGATATCAGAAGCTGCAACTCGGAATTACATCTTTTTACGTTGCGAATAGGCGAAGCCAAGCATTCTTTTTGCCAAGGCACTTTCAGGGAAACAGGTAACATAACGCTGTAAATATTCGATGGCTCTGCCATAGTCGCCACGATTCAGATAGATTGCCCCGAGGCCACGCAATGCTTCTTCACACGTTGGCTCCATACGGAGTGATTTTTCATACATTATGATAGCGTCATCAAATTTTCCTTGCTGGGCCAGGGCATTTCCTCTTCCCGCTGCTGTGATATAATTCTCTGTCTTCTGGTATGCGTCCGTCCAGAGGGTGAGTGAATCATGCCATACAAACGTGCGCTGCCACGATAAAATCGGCAAAGGAGAAAGGGCCAAGCATATAATAACTACTTCCCCCCACTTTTTGAAAGATGTTACCCTGTCAGTACAGTATAAAGCTCCATGCGCAAAGAGCACCGCGCATCCGAGGAGTGGAAAATAGAGGTATCGGTCGTTCATTATCGTAGAAAGAGGAATGATTTGTGCCACAGGCAATAAGCCTAATGGCACAAGGGCTGCCCAAAACAAAAGTGTTCTATTGGTGCGCCAGAGATAGTAGATGTTGAAACAGACCAAAACAAAGAAAAATCCTGCCAAAGCGACATGCCCGTCAATGCTTGTCTTAATGGGTGGACTGTAGAACGCACTCAAGTTTGCCGGCCATATAAGCATGCCTGCGTATTTTGAAAATACGGTGAGCATAGTCATAAATGAAGAAGCAGAAGTGTCCCCAGGGTACTCAGGAACGATTCCGCCGCCCACATCGTAGGCTTGACTTTTTAACGCCAATGCTGCGATTGCAACGGCTGCAACTGCGTATGGAATTTTGTTGAGCAGGATTTTACCCCGATTTTCACGGGGGAGAAAACAGATGTCGTAGAGTGGGAGGACGAGCGGTAGAATGACGACCACTGATTTTGAAAGTAGAGCACAAAGAAAAGTAATCAACGAAACGATATAATAGGCAGAACGGTGCGTGGCCCTGATGTCCCGGTAGCGTATATATGACAGAAGTGACAACAGGAAGAATAGCATTGCCAGCAATGATTTGCGTTGCGAAACCCATATGACCGACTCCACCTGAACCGGATGGAGGAGAAAGATAAAAGCTGAGATAAAAGCGATTCGGACGTTCGATGAAATTTTTTCAACAACAAGAAACAGTAACGCGCCATTAAGCGCATGCAGGATCAGGTTCATGCCGATATACCCTGTAGGATTTATCCCCCAGAACGTATAATCGAGCATGTAGGAAACAATCTGAATCGGTGCATAATTACCCACATAATAGCTGCTGAAAGCTGCCTGAATATTAGTGAGTGTGAAGCCGCGTATATCAGGATTTTTTACTACATATTTGTAGTCGTCCCAATTGGTGAGAAACTGGTTCTGAAGGGAATTGTAGTAGGTCGCTATGGTGAGCAGGCACAATAACAAGATTACAATAGTTTTGTAATTGTGTTCTGATCTCATTTGAAGTGAGACCCTTTTTGATCGGCAGGTAAATATTCAAGACGTTTGACACGATACTGTACATCTTCCATAAGGCGTCGGTTTACCGCCAGCAGGTCTGCCAGGAAGGCGGTTAGTATGGTCTGGAAGCCGACACCAAGTAATATTGACGACAAGATCAAGGACTGGATGTGCCCTGCACCATCACCGATAGCGTAGAAATAGAGATATCGGGTCCCTCCCAGAAACCCCAAGCTAAAAACCGCTAACCCGACCGACATGAAAAACCTGAACGCCTTGTAAACGATAAATATCCTGACGATAGTGACAAGGGATTTTCTGATGTAGGAAGGAATGCTTCGTACCAACCGGGATGGTCTCATGGCTCCATTGACCCGTATCGGCACAGAAGTTATGGCTATGTTTTTCTGCCCGGCCTGGATTATGGTTTCCAGAGTATACGTATAATCGTTGAATACGTTGAAGCGTAGAGCGGCTTCTCGTGTCATGGCCCTGAAACCGCTTGGTGCGTCCGGGATATTCGTTTTACTGACAAATCTGACGACTGCGCTCCCGAATTTCTGCAGAATTTTTTTTGCCGGAGAAAAGGAAGTGATTTTGTCGACCGGTCGCGCACCAACGACAACATCTGCCTTTCCAGCGAGAATGGGGGCGACAAGAGCCGGGATGTCGGCAGCCATATACTGGTTGTCGGCATCGGTGTTCACAATGATATCCGCCCCGAGTCTCACCGCAGCGTCCAACCCGGCCAGGAAGGCTCTGGCAAGTCCCTGATTATTTGTGAAGTTTACGACATGGTGAACTCCGTATTTCCTGGCAATTTCCTCTGTGTTGTCCCTGCTGCCGTCGTTTATAATAAGCCACTCCACAACGCTGAAACCGGGCACCTCACGGGGGAGGTCTTTCAGAGTAATGGGGAGACTCTCCGCTTCGTTGTAACAGGGTATTTGTATGATCAGCTTCATTGACTAACTCCGGTTAAAGGTGATTCTATGCGTTCAGGGACATGAATTACTTTTGCTGAGGTCTGGTCCCTTTTTGCTGAGGGAGCGCCCCTGCTTCGTTGGCTTTTTTTAGTTCTGCCTCCGCTTCAGAAATTTTATTCTGCATCTGATAGACCTGGGCGAGATTATAGTGTGCCGTGGAATTCAACGGTTCAAGGGCCGTTGCCCGGGAAAGATATTTCTCCGCTTTTACAAAATCTGATTTTTCAGCACTGAGTCCGCCCATGTCTATAAGCGCTGGGACAAAGTCCGGGTTGATAATTATTGCCTCTCGCAAGAGATTTTCCGCTCTATCGAATGATCTCATTGTGATGAAGGCCTCAGCTTGCCGGCACACTTCAACGACCCTCTGCTTCATCATTTCTTCTATTCCAGGGAACAGTGCGGATGCCTTGTCACCATAAAACCTGGCCTTGACCTTATTACCGGTCTTGTCGTAGATCATCTTCAACATGATATATGGCTGGGGATTTGAAGGCTCCAGTTCGAGCTGGCGGAGCAGGAGTTTTTCCGTAATATCAAGTTTATCAGCCTGCCAAAAAACTGCGGCATTGGCGCCAAGCAGCCTCGCGGTTATGTCCTTTTTTGAGGCTGCAATTGTCAGGTATTTCTCCGCATTGGACATGTCGTCCTTTTTGAAATAATAAATGCCGAGATCGTTATACCCGAGAGCCATGTCGGGTGAATCCTTTGTCATTTGAGTATAGAATGCGAGGTCATCTTTCCAGTAATTGTTGCGCGTAATGTCAACGGCAGCATAAGCTCCACAGATAATCAGCAAAATAACAATAGTGGCCTTTTCCCCTGATTTGTTGATGATAAAAGCGAGCGCCAGCGCAAATCCCATGAGTGAAAAATAGGCATACCGGTCAGCCATCTGGGAGGCTGCCTTAAGCAAAACGATATTGATAACAGGGAGTAAAAAAAGGAGGTACCAGCTTATGGAAAAGATGACCTCACCCTGTTTTCGGAAGTAATACGCAGTGAAGATAAGCGCGAGAACCCCGACCAGAGACAGCGACGCGTATATAATATTCGTACTTACGTCATACAGGACACTGAGGCTGAAGGGATAGACCATATGGACCAGATATTTAATAAGCAGATAGGGAGAAATCCATAAGCTTTCAGTTAGATTGATGGATTTGAGCAGGTTTGCTTTTTCGATGGCGAACGATCTGAGAGTGAAATATAACGCAATAGGTATGAGAAAAGGGAGATAGGAAAGAAGTCGAGGTTTTTCTTTTTTGATAAACCAGTCATATATAAACAGAATTGCCGGCAGTAACAGTCCAAATTCTTTTGAAAAGAGAGCTCCGGTAAAAAGGATGGCGGCGGTAATGCGTTTCTCTTTGGCGTAGTAAAACAGTGATAGCAGGATAAAAGCGGCGCAGAGCAGGGTATTTCTACCACCGGAGTGGAAATTGATCGTTTCGCCGGCAACAGGATGCAAGGAAAAAATCAGTGCGGCGGCAAGAGCGAGACGGTCCTTTTTGAAAATAGTTGCTATAACTTGGTAGAACAGCAGAACAACCAGAATGTGGAGTGCAAGGTTGGTGATGTTAAAGCCAACCGGATTCAGTCCCCAAATAGCGCGATCAATGGCAAAGGAAACATAAGTCATGGGACGGTAATAGCCGGTCGCACCCTCTATTTTATCTTCAGACAGGAAAAGAGAAGGAATGTTGCTGAGCTTTTCAATCTGTGGATTATCGACAATGATGTCGGTGTCGTCCCAGACGAAGCCATGGTTGAGGGTGTTGCCATACACTGCCAGAAGAAGAACCGTGATGAAAGTTATTTTTATAAAAATTGGTTTAAATGCAGTTGTCATTGTCGGGGTATCCTTTGGAAATGGTAGGGTAAAACAAGATCGCAATCTTTAGACTGAAACCGTGGGTATTTTTGCATATTGAGGCTTTATTTGAAAGTGTAATCATTTTAGTATACGAGTGAAAGGGTAATCCATGTCCGTTTCAGGAATGCGCTGGGGTGATAAAAATTTCCCACCTGCCACTTTACGCCTAGGATTGTAACTATGAGTGCTATACAAATTAAAATGAGATTACGCACGTTGTGGCTCTTTTCATTGTCACCTGCGTCAGCTTTTTTAAAACCTGATAGGTGATATTTTTACTCACTGATTATTTGTAACTTTTAAATCAGATTCTTGCAAAAGCCTAAATAATTAACATCTCAACGCACTATTACCAGCCCCTCTTTTTAAAGATGGTTATATAACTATCGGATACCGGGGTATACTTAACCGCTTTGTCTTCCCAAAGATAGTGTGTCGTATTGGAATCAATGATATCAACGACTCCAACCCGATCATACTGCTTTCCAATGTAACTTCTGCTCCAATTAAAAACCGTCTGAACAGAAGATTCTTGATTCAACCAAGACGTTTCTACATTAACAAAGACAATGTACGCGGGACGTGCCGCCTCAATTTCATAAATCATTTGCATCTGCATACGCTCAGCGTACTGATGACCTTCCATTAGTCCATACATGTAAATGTGACCAGTTGCCGAAAGCTTGTCGGCATAGAATAATATTTCTGGTTCGGAACCGAGAACAGCAATTGTATCATTTGGTGTGGTGTTGTTTTTTATGTAGTTGGCAATCTGTATAGATTCAGGAAAAGGGTTTGCTCCATAGGTCGCACGACTCACTTCTAATGGGGTAAGTGTAAAAAATATTTCTCGTTCATTGTAAAAACCGTACGTGACCGCCACACCGAGCAAGAAAACCGGGAGGAGAGGAGTGATCTGTACCCGTTTTAAAGACGAAAAAAGCCGTCCGACTGAACTTAAACCTCCACCAACTAGTACCGCCACTGCCGGTAGAAGCAAAATAAAGTAATGTTTCCGGAAATACAATCCCGGACAGTTTGCGAGGAGTGAAAACAAGATGAAGCCGAAGACAAAAGGTCTGTCAGCGCAATCTCTCTTCTTTATGCAGAGCAACACACCTCCTGATCCGGCGAGAATCCATAATGGCAATTGTGATAGTGCGATTATTCCAAAAGAGCGTGTGAACTCGTTCCAACCTAATGTAAGTGGCACACCTGATGAGTATTCACCCGCATATTGCACGGTCCAGAACCAGAAATTGGCAAAGCTACCGGCATTAAGCATCCAAAGAACAATCAGGGCATAGGGAGTTATTGCACTAAGCAGGAAAATGGCACTCCCCGTGGAGAAATATTTTTTGTCAGAGGCGGGATTTTTCCAGAAACACCAAACAAAATACAAAACAGCGAAGATAAGGAACAAAACTGCATGCTGCTTCATGCTGACAGCCGCACCAAAACAAAGGCCGCTGATCAACAGAAGGGACATTTGCCTGTTTTTAATTGAACTGGATAAAAGCAGAATTCCTGTCAGTGCAAACAGCACAGCAAAATGGGTTGCATGAGCAAAAACACCAAATACGGAAGCACTGAGAGACAGTAATCCGTAGCTGGCGCAGGAGAACAGAGCCGCGTTATTGTCAAACAATCGCTTAGAGAGCAGGTAGACCAGATACATGCATGCTGTATTGACGATCAATAGCCCCGTATGGATTCCGGTTGAGGTCTGGCCAAACAGAAGCATGATCAACGCATACATCACGCTGACACCTGGGAGTTTCATGGTATAGGCATGAGTGAACGGGGGAATGCCTTTAAGTAAAAGCTGCCCCATGTAGGCAAACTCACCTTCATCCCGTTCTAGGGGAACAGGCAGAAGCCGGATACGTACGTAAAATACGACTGCGAGAACCAGGGCTAACGGGATATACGGAAGGAACTTTTCTCTGGATATTTTCGGACCTTCACGTGGAATCATTTTTGATCCTTCGGTGTCAGAGTGACTTGCCATGATTTTGATTTAAACTGAGACCAAATCTTAATTGGTTTAGTTGTATCTGATTGCCATTACATAACGTACTGCCGCCAGTCAGGTAAATCAGGGCTATAATAAAGACCGTTATGAAAACTAGTAAAACAGGAAGTTACAGTCATGACTAATAAAGATAATGACAGCCAGCGAGTGAAAGACTTTCTCTTGCAAGTTGTCTCATTCACAAGAACAACAAAGAGCATGACACTTGCTACAAAAGCATAGCGGGGTGATGATGCCATGTTTATGGACAGCAATGTGGACAGAACCGTCACCATAATGAAAACCATAGAGATGGTCAGATACTCCCAATCGTGTAATTATTTGATAAGAAGATAAGTGAAAAATAGTCCGGGGATGGTAACTGCTTTTGCAACAAGGTTGTCTGAATCCTTAGGTAAACTAGCCAAGCTTACTACTATAATAACAGCATCTTATTGATCAACAGCAGTCTAATAACCGATGAGAGATGGGAGAAGCTAGTTTCTCACCCTTTCATTATTCTTTTTTTCCATATACTGCGGCGATACAGCCAATCCCCACTTGTTAAGCCTGAACTGCAATGCCGTCCACAGCACACCAAGCCCGTAGATAACACTCCGCCGGAAATTGATGGAGGATGCTTCCTTGAAATACTTGGTAGGGCAGGAGAGTTCGCCGACCCGGAAATCGAACCAGACCATCTGGGCGATCATCTGGTTGTCAAAGACAAAATCGTTTGAATTGGCATCAAGCGGCAGCTTTTCCAGCACTTCACGTGAAAAGGCCCGGTAGCCGGTGTGATATTCGGAAAACTTCTGCCCAAGCAGGATGTTTTCCGCCAAGGTCAGAAAACGGTTGGCAACGTATTTATAAAGCGGCATGCCGCCTTTGAGCGCACCCGTTCCCAGAATCCGGGACGCGAGTACGGAGTCAAATTCGCCGTATGCAATCATGGCAGCCATGGCGGTGACCAGTCTCGGCGTATACTGGTAGTCAGGGTGAACCATAACAATGATGTCTGCGCCCATATCCAATGCGGTGCGGTAGCAGGTTTTCTGGTTGCCACCATAGCCGGTATTGGTCCTATGGGCTATAGTGGTAATCCCGAGTTTTTTCGACAATTCAGCCGTGTTATCTCGGCTGCAGTCATCCACCAGGACCACTTCGTCAACTTCCGGTGGGATTTCCCGCCAGGTGTCCTCAAGAGTTTTCGCCGCATTGTATGCCGGAAGAACTACAATTATTTTTTTCCCATTGATCACGTGCAGACCCCCTGATTGTCAATGTGCTTATCACGTTTAGATTCCGAGGACAATCAAGAAAACGTTGAGGGTCTACCTTGTCCTGAAAATTATCAGGGATATATTTATTGGAAATGGCTGGATTATAACGCCCTGTCATGATACTGTCGCGCGCTGATACTGGTCGTGTGTCCACGGTGCAACTTACTGAATGCAAAGGGAGAATCCAGATAAAAACCGCTGAGAACCTTAAAAAAGTGCTGTTTGTAACTCCCCCGTATCATAGTGGAGTGGATGAAATTGCTGGTCGCTGGATCCCTCTTGGTTTCGTCTATCTTGCCGGCGTCGTTCGCCAGGCGGGGCTGGACGCAGAAATATACGACGCCATGGCCAAGGGGCATTCATACGTTGAGATTGAGCATCGTCTTCGTGAATCCCTGGCCGATTACGTTGCCTCCACTGCGGTCACCGCCACGATCAATGATGCCGTCACGGTACTGGAGCTGGCCAAAAGTATCAAGCCGGATACTGTGACCATCCTCGGGGGCGTGCACCCGACCTTTATGTATGAAGAGGTCCTTGCACACTCTGCTGCCGTTGACTATATCGTCATCGGTGAGGGAGAAGTCACACTTCGGCACTTGCTGGAGGTGCTGGAGGTCGGTGGAAACCCTGAGACGGTAGCCGGAATCGCTTTTCGGCGGTGCGGTGTGGTTGTAAAGACTGATGTTCGTGTTTTCATGGAGAGTATTGATGATCTCCCCGTTGCGTGGGATCTGCTCGATTGGAAGGATTATTACAGTCTTGTGATTCCCGATTCACGGATGGGAGCGATCAGTACTTCCCGGGGTTGCCAGCACAGCTGTACCTTCTGCTCCCAACAGAAATTCTGGAAAAAAACCTGGCGCGCCCGGGATCCTCACAAGGTGGTCGACGAACTGGAGTATCTGTATACGACGCACAACGTTAATGTAGTTATGATTACCGATGAGTATCCCACCAGAAATCGGGAACGGTGGGAAGCCCTCCTTGATGCCGTCATCGCCAGGGATATGCCGATTTATCTGTTGATGGAAACCAGGGCTGCGGACATCATTCGAGACAGGGATATTCTCTGGAAGTACCGAAAAGCCGGGATTATCTATATCTCATTTGGTGTTGAAACGGCCGATCAGTCCACCCTTGATGCAATGAAAAAAGATCAGGTGCTCGAAGAGACGAAACAGGTGTTTGATCTTCTCCGTGAGCAGGAGATAGTGTCTGAAGCATCTTTTATGGTTGGTTTCCCCGGCGAAACTTCTGACAGTATAAAAAAAACCATGCAACTGGCCCAACAGTACAATTCTGATATTGCGAACTTTTTTACATTCACTCCGTGGCCCTATGCAGACGGCTACAATGACCTCGCCCCCCTTATTTGCAGCCACGATTACGGGAAGTACAACATGGTTGATCCTGTTCTTGAGCCATACAACATGAGTACTCTCCAGATTGAAGTTGCCATAGCCGACGGCTACCGTCGTTTTTATATGGGCAAAATTATGGAATTTATGACTATGAAGGCCACCTTCAAACGAGACTATTTGATGCGTATCACCAAGTTGTTCATGGGAAGCTCTTTTGTCATGAAAAAGCTGGGGCTTGGCATTCTCGGTAAAATACCGGCGAAGATGGAAGAAATGAAGAGAAAATTTAATGGATGAGCCGAAGACAATTCTGAATTATGGATTGAACCAAAATCCGGAAGTTCATCG
>CAIRND010000407.1 GCA_903879825.1 uncultured Geobacteraceae bacterium | reverse complement strand
GATTCTTATTTTACAATATCAACCTGGACACCCTCTCTCTTGTCCTGCCGTTTTTATGGAAAGGAATGTTGGTGCAGCACGCTGTACGCCTGCATCGCCTCCACCCCGGCAAAAAAGAGGTGCAGGTTTACGACTATGTGGACAGTTCAGTGCCGATGCTGGCGAAGATGCATAATAAACGAATGAAAGTGCTGATAACAGTGGGATGTTTAGTGAGGCAGGGGTCGTTGTAAACACATCCATGCAATCCTTGCCAAAGTAATTCACGACATCCCAAGATCAACTTTTCAGCCCGTTAATATAATTACCATAGACATCATAAATCAGTGGCGATTCCGGTGACAACAAGTTCCCAGCAGCTTCATAATCACAGTCATAATCCTCACCGTAGCTATATGTTTTGTTAATATTTGGTAAAAGACAGTGCCTTACTCAAAGCCAAGTCCTGTTGAAGAAGTTTTTTTCTTAATTGGGATATTGAACGCTCCGCGAAATACTGAACAGCAATAAACCACCATACGGCCATATATGTGTATTTATCGGCACATGTCAGTATCTTTAAAATCGGAGCAGCAAACGATGGTGAAAATATTTTCATCAATTCATCTTCCAGACTTACAATCATTTGAGCACTGCCAGGGTCGCCCTGCCGGGCCGTTCGGCCAAACAGCTGCATATCCACGCGTCGTGATTCATGGCGCTCAGTTGCAATTACATGTAATCCACCAACGGCACGCACTTTTGGATTAACGACGATATCAGTACCCCGGCCGGCCATATTAGTGGCGATAGTAACCTGCCCCCACCTGCCGGCATCAGCTATAATCCGCGCTTCTTCCTCATGGCGAAGAGCATTAAGAACGGTGGAGGAGATACCGGAGGCAAGCAATCGCGCATACAGGGCTTCGCTGTCTCTCACACTACGGATACCAACCAGCACAGCCCTACCCTTCGCTGAATGATGCAGTATGTCCTTAATAACCGCATCCCACTTTTCTTCGGACGACCTACGCACAACTTCAGGGTAGCTAATCAGTTTTTTTGGGGCATGAGTCGGGATTTTTATTACCGGCAGGTTATAGACACTCCACAGCTCTTTTTCAACATTTTGCAAAGTACCGCTCATGCCGGAAAGGTTATCATACAAGCGGAAGAACATCTGAAAACTCATTTTTATATGGGCGTGGGTGGGGTCAGAGTTTTCAAGACATTCCTTTACCTCCACCGCCTGATGCAGCCCGCCGCTCCAACTCCTGCCATCCATCATGCGCCCGGTTTTTTCGTCAACAATGACTATTTTTTCCTGATCGACAACATAATGGACGTCACGGTGATAACAGTACCGGGCGATAATGGCCTGTTTTATCAGATACGATGAGCGATCGTTGTTTCTCCACGCCGCAGGAAATCTGTGTGCCGTTGTTTCTATTACTTCATTTCCAGCAGTGGTAATGGTGACATATTTTGCCTGCTGATTAACATAATAGTCCTGACCAAGCACAAGTTGTTCTGAAATGGAAAAAGCCGTTCTGACGGCTTCATTCAAGAGCGGGCTGCTGCCTGGAATTGCAATAATAAGCGGCACCGTAGCCTCATCAATCAGGACGCTGTCAGCTTCATCAATTATAGCCGTATGAAGGCCGCGCATTACTTTTCCACTGGCACCGCCGCCGGAAACAAGTGTGCGGATTCCCTCACTGGTAACGGCAGATTCCGCATCCTCTGACATTCTGTCACGCAGATAATCCGCCAACAACTCTTTACTTGTCGAATAGACTATATCCCGCGTGTATGCTGCCCGGCGCTCCGGCGGTTCCATCCCTGAGATAACAAAAGCGACTGACAGTCCGCATCGTTCATAGAGCGGCAGCATTGATTCGGCATCCCTTTTAGCCAGATAATCGTTGGAGGTAACAACATGGCATGGGCCGCCACTCCACCCGGCACTAACAGCAGCTATGGCAGCAGTGATTGTTTTACCTTCGCCGGTCTGCATCTGGATGGCCACACCACGGTTAATAGCAAGAGCCCCCATAATCTGCTCGACATATGGGCGGATGCCTAAAACACGAAAACAGATTTCACACGACAGCCCCATGACATAATATCCGGATACATTTTCAACATCGTTTCGCGAAGGTCTTCTATGCTTACGTATCTCCCCCGCAAGTTCCCCATCAGGAAGCTCAGCCGCCGCCAAAGAAAATCCATGAACAGTTGTAGCGTCTTGCCTCAAGCGGGTCGTAGAGAATTTCGATCTTTTATACCAGCCGTACAGGCCGTAAAATAAACCATCCACCCCTGTATGAAATTTATATATATCCTTCATGATTGCAAATTAGACCTTATATTTTTTTTGTATGGTCTGCTTAACCAGTCGGTACAGCTGAAAGAATAGCGGCTCCGGCGGCAACTTCATTCTCATAATTCCTGAGCGACCGTGCAACAGATTCGGCATGGCGCTCGTTCCTGACTCTATCGTACCAATTACCTCAAAAAAAGGTTCAACTGTTTTTTTGCCACTTTTATCTGATGATGAAACGGAGACGTCACCGCCACCTGACCAGCCAAGGGCTGCAGAAGGAAGTTCCTCTTTTTGATAGGGAATAACGAGAATATCGTGAACTTTTAATTTTACAGCACTGCTGCCATAAAGCTTTACTGATGCAGAAAGATTCTTTTCTTTAAACAGGTCAAAAGCCTGCTCCTGGGAAACTATGGCCGAACTTTTGAAGTTTCCTGCAGAAATAACCGAACCAAGTCGAGTTTGACGTTTCAACCATCGCCCCTTTATCGACTCGGCATCAGGCGCAACAAATATCCCGGTACTCTCAGCAATAATAGTCAAGCCAGCTTTCTTTTGTTCAAGATGGCTTAACTGGTCGTGCAGCATTTTTTCTTGAACGGCAAGGGGCTTTAAATCGTCATGCGTTTCTAACATGGCCCGCTGTTTAAGTGCCATGTTCTGATGTAAACCAGCTTTCACTGTCGCCATTTCCGTTTCTAAATCAACATTGGAAAGTTGGGCAATCACGTCCCCCTTTGAGACGGCATCACCGCTTTTTAAAAGGAGTTTATTTAATACCCCTTCTGTTGTGGCATATACTTTTGAGTATTCTTTTGCCTCCACCACAACTGGAGCTTTAATAGCACAGGGAAACGGAATGAGGGCAACCAGGATGGTCACCGCCAGTAGAGCAAGTGCCGAAACAGTTACTGCTCTCTTTCGTGAACGTTCGAGAGTCGGATTCTTTGCCAGATAGGTAATAAGCGACTTCGCCGGAAGTATCGTGGCTGCTGCGATTGAGACAAGCGCCAGTAATAATCCGATTCCAAAGAACTTGTCCGCGATGAACTGGATTATTACAACCGCAATAAAAGATCGATAAATCAGACTGGCAACAGCATAAAAAGAGAGCCAGAATGCTTCCTTGTGGCTCAGAGAGGGAGAAATTGAGTGTTCGACAGAGAATAGATATTTTTCAATCCAGTAAAGCCATTGCTGTCGCGAACGTTGGGCAAGATTTGGTATTTCAAGAAAATCCGAGAGAATATAATAGGCGTCGAAACGGATAAGCGGGTTGGCGTTAAAGACAAAACTTGAAATTGAAGCGACAACCATCACGTTAAAGGCGAGAGTATGCAGCAGACCGTCACCTGTTTGAGACCAGATGAGCGCTGCAATTGCAGCAAAAAAGAAATCAACAAGCATGCCGGCCGAGCCAACCAACATACGCTGCCAACGACTCTGAAAGAACCAGCTGCTGGTGGCATCCATATACGGCAGCGGAGTAAAGACAAGAAACATAACGCCAACCGTGTGTACCGCTCCTCCAAAGCGCTTGGTCATAATCGCATGACCCGTTTCATGAAGTAACTTAAGCAGTGCCAGCGCAATATAAAGGTAGACCAACCGTGACGGCGCCAGCATTCCCTGGGTGTTGTCATAAATTTGATGGCTGTTGTCGATAATCGCTTTTGCTCCTGCGATAACGACAAACAACCATACCATTAGTCCCTTGTAACTGACGATCCCACTGACGAGTGGTGCAACTATATTGAGGAATCTATCCGGATTCCAGAGAGGAATTTTGATCGACATCAGCGATATTATTTTATTTTTGAATTCCTTTTTTTTCTTTTCAGATTGGCGCTCGAATATAAATTCATTGTTTGGCTGATTTTTATAATTGAGCAAATTATTCATGTGCAATTGCGAAAGCAGCGATATCACCTCATCCTGAGTCGGCGTGCCTTCATCATAAGAGGCGATGCATTCCTCCCACACTTCATTAATGGTTTTGTCTGTTTTTAACATGGCAATGAACGTGTATGCTTCGGCAGTCACCTTGAAATGGCTGTTATTGAAGCGATCTTTCAATACATACCATAACTCGCCCCGGTAGAACTGTTTCTGAACATCAACCGCATCAAGCAGACTGACCTTAATATTGGCGACTTTATACCATGAATCACTAAAGAGGCTGCCTTTCATGCTACCACCACAACTGCATTCTGATAAAATCAATCAGACGGTGCGAAATGATCCACGCAACCTTGCGCGTACCGACGTCGATTTTAGCAACACCGCTCATCCCTGGCCGCCACCATGCCTGAGGGGCATCATTGATGTCAGCTTTTATGACAAAAACATTGCCGTCCTTTTGGTCAATCTCTGCCATCGGGATAATTTGATTAACAGTAATCTGAAAGGTCTCGTTCGGCCTGCTGAGTAAAGTCAAGCGCCCCTTTTCATGTTCCCTGAATTCACCAATATCGCGCTCATGAATCTTCACCGTCAGGTACATTGCATCAATCCGGGCAATTTTCAGCAGCATATCCCCTTTTGTGACCGGCGCACCCAGCAGTTTTTTACTATCACCTTCCACAATCGCACCATCAAAGGGTGCCTTTATCTGTGCCTGGCCAAGATGTTGCTGAACCCGGGACAACTCCGCCTGAACCTCATCAACACGTGACTGGGCGATTTTCATATCCGCCAAGGCTTCATGAGCACGACTTTTTTCTGACTCGCGTGTGTAACGAACAATATCGGCAGAACTTTGCGCGGCCTTCAACACAAGCTCTTTTGTATCAAGCTTCAACAGCACATCATTCTTTCGTACCAAGTCACCTTCGTGAACCTTTACCTCACTGATTATAGCGTCAAAAGGTGCTGACAAATATCCGACAGAGTCAGTCTTAAGAGCGCCACTCCCCTCAATCGTATATTCCATCTCACCAAAAAAGAGGTACAACAGACCGGCGAACAGAAGCACAACCGTAATTTTAACCAGACTGTGTTCTACGCTTAACAGACCATCCAGGAACCTTCCCAGAGCTGTGATGATTCTGGCGCCAAACCATCTGCTTTTGTGATGCAGCATTTCAAGCCAGGGAGAAACTTGCTCAGCGAGAACTTTTATTGCCTCTATATCACCTTGTTCCAGTGCTGCTTTTTTCCTTTCCATTGCAATAACGGCGACAACTGAGCCCTTAATTCGCAGCGGCACGGAGACTATCTGATACATATTGTAATCATTACAGTACGCTGAATGCGCTCTGTCTACATAGTGGGCGTTATCAACCGGCGGCCACACCAATGGAGCTTCATGGTCAAAAGTTTCTTCGTACACCGCCTCCAGGTCACTGACAATTTCGCTTTGGCGCTCAAAACCCTCCCTGTTGCTTATTGCAACCGCACGGACGTAGCCCCCTTTCAGCCAACCGATACTCACCTGTGAGCAGTCAAACCGGTACGCCAATTCATTTACCAGTGTCATGCAGGCGAGCAAAAAGCTGTCTTTGCTGGTTACAATCCTGGCAACATCAATGACACTTGCTAATAATTGTTCAGCCGGCTTAACAGAAATTTCAGGAAGATTTTTGTTATTACCTTGAGTATAGTTTTGACTATTACGGTAATAGTTGAGAGGTATATCAGTAACAAGCTGAATTCTAACAATAAGGTCGTTGAATTGCTGGGTGTTGGCTTTATCAAAGACAACCAGAAGAATTGCCTGATTATCAGCATCAGCAGTATCGAGTTTAAGGGCGACGGTGAACGGATTGGAAAATCCTGGGATGGTGGTTTCAAAACGTTCGAAGGCAAAACCGTTCTGAAGCGCCCGTTCTGCCAGATATTTATCAGGAGCAGCAATACCCTTACTCTCCGCTGCATCATCATAACAGTGGTGGAGCACATTCCATTGGGCATCGTACTGCACAACGTGTACGGCAAACGGAGATTTACATAACACTCTGATATACTTAAGAAAGGCGTCCCAAAAGGCTATTTCATCGCCAGAAAAACAGCGCAGCCCCTTGATCGCTTCAAGAACAGATTTTCCCGACTCTTGTGAAAGAGACGGCTTTATTTCAGGCATGACAGTGGCCTCACCAATTGTATCAACATATACGCAGCGTTAGGGACAGCACGTTCATCCCTTACTAAAATAAAATCTGGGCAATAACTCCGGGGATAACAGAACCATTCCTGTTTTCAAACTCCACCTTCACTTTGACTAAGGCGCTGGCTCTATCTGCAACAGAAGAAACAAAAATAATTTTGCCTTTTTTCACCGTCAGTGCATCGCCTTCCCGTACCCGCAGCGAAACTGTTTTTCCCGCTTTTAATGTGCGGGCATATCGTTCTTCAATATTGAAATCAACTACGCAGAGGGACTTATCAACGATGGACACCACCATCTCGCCGGTTTTTGCCCACTCCCCTTCCTTGATTTTGATAGAGGTAATAGTGCCCTCTATTGGAGACATGAGGACATAACGAGCCAAAACTTCCCGCGCAATAGTGTACTCGATCAACTCCTGCTTTTTCTTTGCCTCAGCAATGTCTATTTTACCTTTTAACGTATGATACTGCATTTCCAGGTTGGTAACTTCATCGTGGCTAACCGATGCCGTACTTTCAAAAAGCTTCTGTGAGGAATCAAGCAGAGCTTTCAAAATCACAATATTTTTTTTATTCGCGTCAGGTTCAGAGTTATCCTCATACACCTCTTTACGGCGAGCGACCTCCAAAATCTGCAAGGTATCGTCAAGCTTTAAAATCTTTTCCGCCTTGGCGACGCGCTCACCTTCTTTGACAAAAAGCTTTGAGACGATACCGTCAATCGGCATTGCAAGCTTGATATCATGCAGAGGATTAACGATACCTTCAAACGTAGCCGCACATACATTTCCACAGCAGACTATCAGGACAAACAGAACTACCGGTACAAATACTCTCATTGTGTCCTTTCACCAAATAATGGGCCTGACTTACCAGACAGCATCTCATCAGAATAGGTTATTTGTTTCATATCTACACCATATTTTGGCAGAATTGTGCCAGCGGCAATATCGAGTGAAGCTTCGGCCAGCTTATAATTCACCACACCGCTCAGCACCCTGCGTTGATACAAAATATAGTCATCTTGCTTATCGAGCAGGGTTTTCAGGTTGGTGCGACCTGCCTTTAGTTTTTTCCGTTCAATTTCAAGTAAATCAGTTTTTATCTGCAGCCCCGTTTCATAATCATGCAGCTGATCTTTATAATTTTTTACTTCGCTCAGCTTGCTGTAAATTGAATTTCCATAGTTTTTCACAAACGCATCAAGCTCAATTTCTGACTGTTTGGTTCGCATTTTTGCAATTTTCAGGTTACTGGTAGAAAGAGTGTTCTCAAGTGGAACAGTGAACTTAAATCCAGCTGTCCAGTTAAGATATCCGCCATCGGCTACGGTGCGAAATGACTTGCCATAATCACTGTCCAAACTAGTAGTACCGAATGAACCGAGAAGATCCAGCTGGGGTAATGCCTGATTTTCTGAGAATGCAAGCTGAACCTTTTCTTTTTCCAGTTTTTTCCGCGCAGCTCTGTATTCGGGCCATTTATTGAGAGACGCATTAACATAACTTTCCGCATCCTGCAAGATTTCGCGGGTCCCGAAGGGGTTATCACTAGCCAACAGTTTGATATTTTTTGTGTCAACGGCAGAAATATTCAGCAGGGTCAATAACTGGTTTTGTGCTTCATCAACTTTGCTTCTTGCATTGTAAAGTTCCGCCTTTCTTATGTTAACCGCACTGACATTTTCCAGATATTCTGTCTGGGGGATTTTCCCTGCCTGGGCTCTCAGCTCCAGGTCAATGATGGCCTCTTCAGCAATTGCAATGGATTTTTCCCAGCTGGCAAGAATCTGCTGGGCACCATAGAGTTTCCAATATATCTGTACAGCGACACCAACCAATTCCATCAATTTCTGTTCAAACTTACTTGAATCAATTTCACTCTGTAACTCGGCAAGATTGATTTTTGCCTTTGTAGCCTTTGTACCAAAGCCTTTTAAGAGTGGCTGTGTCAAAGACAATTTCAGTCCATTATCGTACTCATGATCATAAAACGCATACTTGTCGATAGTCGAACTGCTTCTTTTGTTCTGATTATACTTCATATCCCACAAGGTACCGAAAGGCAAAAAGCCATTAACCCCCAACTCAAGACTGTCGGCATTATCCGTATAATCGTTTGTTTGTCTGGTTATCGCTTCTTCTGCCCCATTACGCATGCGCGATCTTTTCATCTGTAAAGACGATTGAAAAACTGTATCAAACACACCACGTTCAGCCAGAATTTGTTCTTGAGACATTTTAGCTTGTAAATAGTCATTCATTGCGCTGGAATTTCTGTTAACAGATTCCTGCACAATTTTCTGAAGTGTAATCGGGGTGGCTTTGTATTCAGAAACCTTTACCGGATCCTGTTGAGCACAGAACGCCGGCTGCAGCAGTCCCGTAACAGAGAGAAGTACAGTCCAAAACATGGCCGTCAATTTTATTTTTTGCATTGTTTCGGTTCCAGGGGGATTTTTTGAAATAACTCTGCAGGGAGTGAATAAAATCTTCGCCCCCTGCAGAGCGGATAGCACAGTCAGGAAGATATCACATTTATTCTTACAATGACCACATCAGAACATCATATTTTCGATCCAATATTCAAACAGTAACGGTTCATGGACACCAGTAACAAGCATTTGATCAAAAGCAGCGGTTCCGAAAGTTGGAATAATACCATTACCATCAATTTCCCACAGGTCTAATCCAAAACCTTTAAGTCCCGTAAGATCAACTCCTCCATTCGAGTCAGATGTGGATTCCAAAACAACATCTGCAGATTTGGCAGTTTGTTTGAATAGTACCAGATCCTTCGAAACAAGTTTCGAAGTCAAAAGCACCTGCTGACGGGCCTCTGAAAGAAGGGTCAGTTGCGGATTTATAACCGGATCAGACTTTGCAGCCAGATTTTCAAGAAGCGTAAAGTTAAGATCACGCATATATTGCCATGTCTCAACATTTTTCGTTGCCGAACCGTTGGTCAAGACTATCGGTTGTGCGGCATTTGAAGCAGTAAACGTCTTGGTTGGAACGAAGAAACCCTCATTGACAAACTGCATCGACCAGCCGTTGTTTTCGCGCAAAATCCCGGTAACATTTTGTCCGATCTGGTAATCCATTTTAGCAGCTGCTGCTGAATAACTAGCGACAAAAATGCTGTCAACCTTGGTTTCTATTGCCAGATTGCGCATCGATGCAAGCACCGCTTCATCCGGTTTTGCACTGGTATTTACGGTACCGTGTCCAATAAGATTAAGAGCATGAGCTGTAATATTAACCTTTGTATCATTGCTGCTATCAATGATTTCTCCGGTTGCCCCCACCTTAAGGGTAACAACACCACTCGCCGCAGTAATTGTTCCTGCTGCTATATTTTTCCCCGCTCCGTAGAAGACAGACCCGCCAATAGCGCTGGTTGTTGAAGCCGTTGCTGACATAAGAATGTTGCTGCCGGCCTCGACAACCACATCACGCGCATTCACTGCTGAATTTTGTTTGATGGTGCCAGTGGCATGTAGAGCGATGTCACTGGTTGTGCTCGCGACAAAGGTATTCAGCGTGATGTCGGCGCTGCTGATCATCGAAATGTTTTTAGCAGCCGTCAAACCAGCAGAATTTACGGAACCGTTGATCGTTATCGATCCATTCTCTGCCGCAAGTATTATACTTTCCGAGGCAAATACCCCTTGAATATCGGTTCCACAGTTGATGATAATTGAACCGGTTTTTGATGTCAGATTGATGTTTTTGGCTTTCGTCGGACCGGAACTGCCTGACCCGGCATTTATGACGATATCTCCGGTCGTCGCGACCAGAATAATATCCTGTTCGGCCTTAAGATCACTTTGATCTACTACGACCGGAGAGGTGCCAACCGTACCGTCAGCTTGGATTACATTTGCTGTCAGGGACAGGTCGCCAACATTAACAGCACCGGTTTCAATGTACGTCGATTTCATGCTGGACTTGCTTGACAGGTTCACCACTTTAATATCAAGGGTGTTGTCAATCTCGCCAATCGCACCGCCCGCTTTAAGTATCAAATCCTTCGTAGTGATCCCGGTCACTGAATTATTGGTAACTTCACGGATGTCCCCGGCCGTGGCTACAACGGCAATTTTCCCGGTTGTTGTTGCAACAGGTCCGGTACTCAGTTCAGAAATCACAATAGTGCCAGCCGTTGCTTCGTACAGAATGGTGCCGCTCGAGATGGTTGTCAGAGTTGTTGCGCCCTTGCTCATGGTAATGGCGTTATCTGCCTTGACATAAATATCTGTACCGCTGATATCTCCGGATGCTGCTTGAGATATGCTGTCTTTGGCGATCAGGCTAATGTTACCACCGGCTATGGCAGCATTCAGCGTAATGTCGGCGTTAGTGAGTGGGGATGTTTTTCCGCTGGAAAGCAGAATGTTACCCACTGCGGTAACCCCGGATGCAGCGGTTGCAGCACCTCCATTCACAGTGATAAACCCGTCGGTGGTAGTAAGGACAATAGCAGCACCGCTGGTTAAATCTTCTTGAGTACTGCTGACAGTTGAGACGACAGAGCCTGTGCCGTCAACCCGGTTGGCGGTCGCACTAACGGACGTTACCGTGACGTTACCACTTTCAGTTATAAAGGTAGAGCCGCTGCCCGATTTTGTGCTCAGGTTGGTGACCGCCGTTTCAAGCGCGTTAGTACTATTGGCTATGGAACTACCGGCGGTCAGGATCAGTTGTTGTGCCGTGATATCAATGGCTGTGTCGCTGGCAATATCACTGATGCTACCAGCGGCAATGATTGCTACGGTACCGCTCCCTGCGGTCAGTTCGCTTACGGTGACATTATTACCGGCCTGAAGGCGGATATCACCATTGTTAGTGGAGGTGACATATCCCTGGTCCATGAGGATATCACTGGCGGCACGGAGGTCAATAGTTGTGCCGCTGCCTGTCGAGCTGACGTTGTTGTTCAGGTTAATTGCAGTGAAGCTGTCAAGGCTGATGTTCCCGTCTGTGCTAACAGCGCCACCGAGAGTGATGCAGTCGGAACCGAGGGATTGCAGGAGGATGTTGCCTTTCGCACCTATATCACCGCTGCTGAAGAGAGTGTTAATACTGCCGCTGGCGATAAGAACCAGATCTCCGCCGCTGTTCAGATCTTCCTGTGTGTAAACCGGCGTGAGTGCGTCAATGCCTTTACTGTCAACCAGGTTGGCTGTCAGACTTACGGTTGTAACGGTCACCGTGCCGGTTTCTGTAATGAAGGTGGAACCGCCGGATTTCGTAGTCAGTATGGTGACTGCTGTTTCAAGGTGGTTATTTTTATCTGCAATTGCATTGCCGGCTGTCAGAATCAGATTCCGTGCGGTTATATCTACCGCCGTATCCCCGATAATATCGGTAATATTACCGCCAGCGATGATCGCAACAGTGTCGCTGCCGGCACCAAGCTCGGCAATGGTAACATTATTGTCGGCTTCAAGACGAATGGCACCGTTGTTCGTAGAGGTCAAAGTGCCTTGCGCCATAATGATGTTGTTTCCGGCCACAAGGTCAATGGTTTTTCCGGTTGTCGCTGTGTTGATAGTGGCATTCTGGCTTATGGTACCGGCGCTGATGAGGGTGAGGTTGCCAGCCGTGCTGCGGGTGGTACCGCCGAGGGTAATGCTGCTGCCGATGCCGCTGGCCTGCAGGCGTATGTTACCGACTGCAGTTACATCCCCGTTTGTTACTGTTGTAGCGATGCTGCCGCTGGAAACCAGAACAAGGTCTGCTCCACTGGTCAGATCTTCCTGGCTGTCTGCGATGGTAACGGCAGTCGCTCCGGAGCTGTCAACCCGGTTGACGGTCAGACTGAGGGTGGTGACGGTGACGGCGCCACTTTCAGCAATAAAAGTGGAACTGCCGGATTTCGTACTTAGATTACCCACCGATATTTCCAGATGGTTATCTTTGTCTGCAATGGAACCGCCAGCGGTCAGGATCAGGTTTCCGGCGCTGATGTCTGTTGCTGATGTGTCGAGAGCCACATCAAGGATGCTGCCTGCGGTGGCGATGATTCCTACTGATCCACTGCCGGCCTTGACTTCACCAAGTGTGATGTTGCCGTACGTTGTTTCGAGACGGATAGTTCCGTTATTGCTCTGAACCAGAGAACCGTCAACCATACTGATAGCGACGTCTGCTTTCAGATCAATGGTTTTTCCGGCTGTCGTGGTGCTGATATCCCCTGCCGCCGACTGAATGATACTGTCTTTGCTGATGATGCTGATGTTACCGGCGCCGACAATAGCGGCATTCAAGGTAATGTCGGCATTGGTCGCTTCGGCTGCT